>JBGQAS010000162.1:0-5294 GCA_041494435.1 Anaerolineaceae bacterium
CCCTGTGCTTTTCACCGAGGAAGTAATTTCCAAGCCCGAATCGTCGGGAAGAAATCGGATATTCATTTTAACTTGCTGGATGAGGATGGGATGACAAAGTGGGATGAGCTCGTGCGTTCTTTTGGCAGCCTGGATGCCGGCGATCTCGGCGACGGTGAAAACATCCCCTTTTTTGACCTTTTTCTCCCGGATCAACGACATGACTTTTTGATTTAGGATAATTTCGCCTTTGGCGATGGCAACCCGTTCTGTGATAGGTTTATCGCCTATGTCGACCACGCGAGCATTTCCCTGGGCATCCAAATGGGTGAAATCGTTGCTTTTCATACGTTGATTATACCCAAGGAACCTTCACTGTTCCCGTTCAAGGGATTGGGAATGCTATAATACCTTTCGTGCAGACATCATTTCTCGATTCAGGGTCTGAAGGTTACCAAATTTTTACCGACGTTTATGAAGGTCCTCTGGACCTTCTTCTTGATCTAATTGAACGCGCTGA
The DNA here is from genome assembly GCA_041494435.1 of Anaerolineaceae bacterium. Classification (GTDB taxonomy): domain Bacteria; phylum Chloroflexota; class Anaerolineae; order Anaerolineales; family Anaerolineaceae; genus JBGQAS01. The sequence continues at coordinate 500 of JBGQAS010000162.1, forward strand.
ATTGGACATCACCACCTTGGCGCTGGCACAGGTTACAGATCAATACCTGGCATACATGCATGAGATGCAAGACCGTAATATTGCAGAAGTATCGTCGTTCCTGGTGATCGCTGCCAAACTACTTCAGATCAAATCCGCTGCGCTGTTGCCACGACCCGAAACTGTAATTTCTGGTTCGGAGGAAGAGGATGTTGGTGAAGCGCTTGCAAGGCAATTGATCCTCTACAAACGGTTTAAAGAGCTGGGACAAGTGCTGGAAACCCGTGCAAGCGCAGGATTACGTACCTTTCTCCATGTAGCCCCTATCCCCAAATTTCCCACCAAATTCGATCTTTCAGGTGTAACTCTTCAAGACTTGGTAACTGTTGCCAGGGAAATCTTCATATTCAATTTGAAAATGAAACCTCTTTCTGAAGTAGTTTCGCTTCCCAGGGTAACCATCCGCGAACGGATCCGATTCATCCTGACCAAAATCAAAGAAATGGGTGCCACGACATTTCGCTCTCTCTTTGCAGCCAAAAGCACCCGCGTGGAATTGGTTGTTACCTTCCTGGCTATGCTCGAACTAATCAAACAAAGGATCATCTCGGTCCAACAAAATGAATTGTTCGGGGAAATCAACATGGCTCCCGTGGGAGCCATGGACGAGAATCCTGAGATCGAAATCGAATTCGAAGATTAATCGGATCTACGACAAGACCCGGTTGCTCATGTCATCCAGCAACTCGACTTCCTGTTCGGTAAGTTTCCAATTGAGGGCACCGATATTTTCCTGAGCCTGTTTAACTGTTTTTGCTCCCGGAATGGGAAGAGCACCTTTCTGAATGATCCAATTCAAAGCCACCTGGCTTGGAGTTTTTCCTCCGCGGGATTCGCCAACCTTGGCCAAAGAATCGATCAAGGGCTTGGCTTTGGCAAGGAATTGTGAATTGTATTTCCAGCGCCGGGATCCTGTGGGACCATGATCGACATTGTACTTTCCAGTAAGCATCCCCTGTGCCATTGGACTGTAAGCAATAATCTTGATGCCCAATTCCTGAGCTTTTTTCAAAACTCCGCTTTTCTCAATTTTCCGGTTCAACAAATTGTATTCAACCTGGTTGGTCGCCAATTTCACTCCCTGGTTCATTGTTCTCTCATAAGTACGGGTCATTTGATCCAGATCAAAATTGGACACGCCAACTTCATTCACCAGGCCCCGTTTTTTGGCCTCAATCAATTCATCCACCCAAAATTCTATTGGCATGGGTGGGAAAGGCCAATGAATTTGGTAAAGGTCGACCTTTTTCAAATCCAATCTCTTGAGACTATTGTTAAGCGCCTTCCAAAAGATACTCTTGGACAACCTCCATGGATAAGGCATGAATTTAGTGGCAACCTTTATATGGACCTTGGCTGTCTTCAAGAATCCACCCAAGATCGTTTCGGATTTGCCACTTCCATAAGACTCCGCGGTATCGAACATGCGGATACCGGAATCAACGCATACTTTGAAAGCCGCAGCCAGGTCGCTTTCATCATAATCGCTACCAAAACCCCAGAGCATGCGGTCGCCCCATGCCCAGGTGCCAATGCCCAATGGTTCAGTCGTGACTGTGGATGAAGCTGATTTTGATTTTTCTGCCATATCGCACCACCTTTGAATCTAGAATGTCTAATAATCATAATCCGAATAGTTGAAAATGATATAATCTTTTTATCAATATTTCAGAACAATCGAACATGCCAGACCTTGATCTCACCCCCATCCGACAGCAATACCTAGAAATCAAAAGCAAATACCCCGATGCCATCCTGTTTTTCAGGCTGGGTGATTTCTATGAGACATTTGATGGGGATGCCGAAATCACATCTCGTGAGTTAGACATTGTCCTGACTTCGCGCGCAGTAGCCAAAGGCAATCGGGTACCAATGGCGGGCATCCCCTACCATGCGGTGGAAAACTACTTATCCCGGTTGATCGACAAAGGGTATCACATTGCCATTTGTGAGCAAATGGGAGATCAGCCCATCAAGGGGATATTCCCCAGGGAAGTCCTTCGAGTTGTGACACCAGGTACACTCCTGGAAACGAATCTGCTGACTAACAACAAAAACAATTACCTGGTTTGCCTGGTATCCCTGGACAATAAAACTGGAATCGCTTATACCGATATTTCCACCGGAGAATTTGGAGCAACTGAGATTAGCACTGATGATCCATCAACGTCAGTCAAGGCGGAACTTTCCCGGTTGCAACCCACGGAGCTGCTTCTTCCCGATTCAACGGCATTTAGCAACGGTGGATCCTGGCATGTGAGCAAATGGCAGGATTGGCGATTCGAGAATAACCGCTGCAAACAAGCTTTACTGGAGCATTTTCAGACTTCGTCTCTGGATGGGTTTGGATTACGCGGCATGGGGTTGGCGATACGGGCAGCGGGAGCCATCGTCCAATATTTGAAGGAAATCCAACCAGCTGCTCTGTCATTATTAAGTTCATTGAAAACCTACCAACTCACTGATTTCATGGTGCTGGATGCTGCGACCCGTAGGAATTTGGAATTAACCGAAACCATCCGTGGAGGAGAAACCCAGGGATCTTTGCTTTCTGTCCTCGATCACACCATCACCTCAATGGGTCACCGACAAATCAGGCAGTGGTTCAGCAAACCCCTCCTGGATAAAGAAGGCATTATTAAACGACAGGAAGCTGTCGAGTTCACGTTGAACCACGGGGTTTTGCGCGCTGAGATTTTCCAACAGTTGAAAGGGATCAGCGACCTGGACCGGCTTACAACCCGAATCATCGCAGGGCATGCAACTCCCCATGACCTAGTCGCACTCCGCTCTTCTTTGCAGAATCTCCCTGCCCTTATCTCAACCTTATCCCAAGAAAAAAGCGGTTGGTTTGCGGATATTTCCAAGATCCATCCCTGTGAAAAAGTTGCAAACCTTTTAGCTAAAGCTATATCCGATGACCCCCCTGCCACGTTGCAAAATGTAGGAGTGATCCGAACGGGTTATTCTGAAGAATTGGATCACATCCTGGATACATCCCGCAATGCACGGGATTGGATAGCCAATCTCGAAAACAAGGAACGAGAACGAACGGGGATCAAGACATTGAAGGTGGGCTACAACAAAGTATTTGGTTATTTCATCGAAGTGACCCATTCGAAAAAAGAAAATGTCCCCGAAGAATATATCCGCAAACAAACCCTGGTAAATGCCGAGCGGTACATCACCCCAGAGATGAAAGAATATGAATCCCTGGTGTTGAACGCTGAGGAACGCATTCACGAAATTGAATCCAGGATATTCAAAGAAGTATGTTCCCAAATCAGCGCCCATTCCCAGGAGCTACTCGAAACGAGCCTTGCCATTGCGAAACTGGATGTTGTATGCAGTTTTGCTGAGACCGCAGCCTTGGGGCATTACGTCCGACCTGATATTTTCGAGGATCAAACCCTGGAGATACATGATGGCCGGCACCCGGTAGTGGAACGATCGCTGCTTGGCGAACCCTTCATTCCCAATGACGTGATCTTTGAAAAAGGCGAAATCATCCGTATCATCACCGGTCCGAATATGAGCGGAAAAAGCACATTCTTGCGACAAACGGCTTTGATCGCATTCATGACCCAGATTGGCAGTTTCGTCCCGGCTACCTCAGCAAGAATTGGGCTCGTAGACCGAATCTTCACCCGGATCGGTGCCCAGGATGAAATTTCCGCAGGGCAATCCACCTTCATGGTGGAAATGACCGAAACCGCGAATATCGTGCACCATGCCACAAAAAAAAGTCTGCTTATCCTGGATGAAATTGGCCGGGGAACGAGCACTTACGACGGACTGGCCATCGCGTGGGCTTTGGTCGAATATGTCCACAACCATCCACAGTTGAAAGCCCGGACTTTGTTCGCTACTCATTTCCACGAGCTGATCCAACTCAGCGAGCTGCTACCCGGGGTACGTAATTACAACGTAGCAGTGACTGAATCGGGGAGCAAAGTGGTTTTTCTGCACAAGATCATCCAGGGAGGATCTGACAGGTCGTATGGGATCCACGTTGCGCAACTTGCCGGATTACCCGCACCTGTTATACAACGGGCAAATGAGATCATCAAGAATTTGGAATCTTCCTCAGGGGAAGTGAATAAAATCGATCATGGCACAGCCAACCAGATGATACTGTTCCCCGAGACCAATCCTTTGTTGGATGATCTCTCCGATTTGGACTTGAACACCCTCTCGCCCATAGAAGCGTTGACCAAACTCTATGAGTGGAAGAAAAAGTACCTGGAAAAGAAAGAAAAGTAAATTCTTATCGCCTAAAGACCCTGGCGACCAGGATCAGAATCAATCCCAGGGTGAGAGTTCCAAAGCTCGTAAGCCCCCAATAGAAAAGAAAGATATTTCCCATTTGCAGCGTAACCATTTTGACAATATCTGCTTTAGTACCTGAAAACCACAAAAATATTGTGTAATTTTGAATCCCTTGCAATGAATTAAACACTACATATAAAATGCTTTCAATCACGAATGCAACGATACCCGGGATCAATAATGCCAATCCTGTTAACTTGATACCACTAAAGATATTTTTACGGTTTACAAACAGTACCAATAGAAATAATATGGCGACCAAAATAGGAAAGACCACTTGGGTGATCTTCAGACCGTTTATCACTTGAACAAGTTGGGACAAATCCGAACCTAAGCTGGGAGATGTAGATCCTTGCATGACATGCTGAATTACTGTGGAATTATCAATAGTTTTATAAAATGCCGGGGAAAAAGAACTTAGGAAAAC
>JBGQAS010000044.1:0-9402 GCA_041494435.1 Anaerolineaceae bacterium
ATCCGACTGAGAGCGGGTGACGCAAGTAAAACTGCTCTTGGAAGGATGGAGTAGATTGAGAAGAGAGGCGAACCCAGCGGGGTTTCCGTTGGTGAGTAAAACGCTGTTATCGAGGCTGAGCACCTGGTCGCGATACTTAACCAGGTTGGGCAGGTCATACCATTCGAACGGGCGGACGACTATTTTGCCATCTCCAGGAACAACTTGTGAAAACGATCATCCAGGGTCAATTCCGGATGGAAAGAGGTCGCCAGCAATTTTCCCTGGCGGGCGGCAACGATTTTTTGGTTGGAAAGCCGGGCAAGAACTTCGCCTTTTTTCCCGACCGATTCGATCAGTGGAGCGCGGATGAAAACAGCGTGGAAAGGTTTATCGGAAGGATCAACCGATTTGAGCACAGGAACCGAGAGATCGGCTTCGAAGCTGTCCAACTGACGACCGAAGGCATTCCGTTCAACGCAAATATCCATTAGTTTGAGCAAGGGTTGATCGCGGTGGGTATCATTGGAAAGGAAGATTGCCCCAGCACAGGTACCCCAAATGGCGTGCTGCTTGCCGAACTTGCGCAAGGGTTCGATGAGATTAAAAGCGACCGCCAGCTTGCCGATGGTTGTGGATTCCCCACCCGGCATGATCAACCCGTTCAACCCCTCGAGCTGGCCAGGAAGGCGAACCTGGACCACTTCCACACCCAAGCGTTCCAGTGTGTGCTGATGCTCGATGAAATCACCCTGCAATGCAAGGACGCCAATTTTCATAATTCTATTGTAATCAAATCTTGAAAAAAGATAGAGGTCTACCTATGAGCGAAGCAGTTTCCCCTTCACGTGAGATTGGAATTCTCCGCCAGGAACACCCACCTGGAAATCGGACCAGAGGTCACCCTTGTGATCGGTGCTGTATACCAAGCGAAAACGCGGACCGGGCCGGGTGGGATCGGTCTCGAAAATGGCGCCCGTACCTTTTTCGGGAAAGGAGACGGTGTAATGCAGAGTGTGACCTTCGTTATCGAAATAAATGGCACGGACGAAGGATTCTTCCTGCTCCTGGAAAATGATGAGCAAATCGTCATGAACGAGCCCTTTTTTCTCTCCGGGCTTGGGGGCAAATTCCGCACGTCCTTTGCGGAGGATGATGTTCTTGTCGAGCTCGAAGGTGAACGTGCTGGAGCCCGCCATGCCTTCACCGGGTTCGCCGGACATGGGGCTGATCCACTCGCCCATCAAGAAGGCAAATTTTTCCAAGCGGAGTATAGGTTTGTCCTTTACATAAAAGGACACAGCATGCTGTGTCCCTACAAATTAATCTTTACCAACCGCGACCGGCGATTTTTTCCTCGGCGGGCATCTTTTCCACCGAGCGACCGACCATGGGTTCGCCCAGGTCCTTGCTGACCTCGGCTAAAATTCCGGCGTCGCGGAAATGGGTGGTGGCTTTGACAATGGCAGCCGCGCGCTTGGCGGGGTCGCCGGATTTGAAAATGCCGGAGCCGACGAAGACTCCATCCACACCCAACTGCATCATCAGGGCGGCATCTGCCGGGGTGGCAATACCACCGGCAGCGAAGTTCACCACGGGCAAACGCCCTAGCTTGCGGATTTCGAGACAGAGTTCGTAAGGCGCTCCGATATTCTTGGCAAACGCCATCACTTCCTCTTCGGGCATATTTTGCAACTGGCGGATCTCGCCCAGCACGGTGCGGGCATGGCGTACAGCTTCAACCACATCACCGGTGCCGGCTTCACCCTTGGTGCGGATCATGGCGGCACCTTCGCCGATGCGGCGCAAGGCTTCACCCAGGTTGCGGCAGCCGCAGACGAAGGGGATCTTGAATTCGTGCTTGTTGATGTGATTGGCTTCATCCGCGGGGGTAAGTACTTCGGATTCGTCGATGTAATCGACACCGATAGCTTCCAAAATTTGGGCTTCGACGAAGTGACCGATGCGGCATTTCGCCATCACAGGGATGCTAACGGTTTCCATGATTCTCTGGATGAGCCCGGGATCGGACATACGGGCAACACCGCCCGAGGCGCGGATATCGGCTGGGACGCGTTCAAGCGCCATCACAGCCACTGCGCCAGCTTCCTCGGCTATCTTGGCATGCTCGGGGGTTACCACGTCCATGATCACGCCGCCCTTGAGCATTTGCGCCAGTCCTTTTTTGACGGTAAAGGTACCGGTTTCTTTTTCAGACATATCCCTTGCTCCTTACTTATGATTGCATTGGGATTTTACCACGAGGGGACAAGAATGGATGATTAGAGAAGCGATCTAGAATGAAAGCTTCAAAAGATATACACCCAACAAGATAATTGGGATATTATTGAAACCATTCATTTAGGAAGGTGAAAGGTTATGAAAAAACGTTCCTGGTTATTCATAGCATTTGTAGTTGTGTCTCTCATCGCAGGCTGCAGCAAGGGGATTCCTATCGCTACTCCCACCAACAATCCTGCTTTCGTCGGGATTGCCGAAAAGATGGTGGACGACCTGGCGAGTGGAAATACTGCCGCGGCGATAGCCAATTTCGACACGGTAATGCAGCAAGCCGTCACTGTAGACCAGCTAAATCAGCTTTGGTTGCAACTCCAGGTGCAATATGGGAATTATCTCAATCGGGCAAGCTCACAAACCGTTGTTGAGGGTGGTTACACAAGTGTCATTGTGGATCTCCATTTTCAATATGCTGATACGGGGTTCAAGGTTACATTTGATGCCACTGGCAAGATCGCTGGGCTTCACCTTGTTGCTGCACCGAATGCAACCCCCACTCCAACATCGGAGGCATATGTTGCTCCAACCTATGCCGACCCGAATTCCTTTACAGAAATTGATATAACCATAGGGACAGGGGAATGGGCTCTACCCGGAACTTTGAGCATTCCAAAAGGAAACGGACCCTTCCCAGCGGTGGTGTTAGTCCACGGTTCAGGACCTCATGACCGGGATGAAACGATTGGACCCAACAAGCCCTTCAAGGATATTGCCTGGGGATTGGCGAGCCACGGAATCGCTGTATTACGTTACGACAAACGCACCTTGGTGCATGCCAATTTGTTCACACCTGATGTATTGAAAACCTTAACTTTGCAGCACGAAACCATCGACGATGCCCTTCTGGCTGTGCAATTACTTCGCACCCGACCCGAGGTGAAAGAGAACCAGATCTATGTCCTCGGGCACAGCCTGGGTGCCATAGCTGCTCCCCGCATCGGTCAGCAGAACCCGACAATCGCAGGGTTGATCATCATGGCAGCGCCAACACGCTCGTTGGAGGATATTTATATCGAGCAACTCAAGTATATCTTTGGTCTTCGAGGTTCAATGACGGAGGGCCAAAAGACTTACCTAGCGCAGGAGGAGAAAAAAGTTGCCCTGGTAAAAAGTTCGGATCTGACCGTTGATACTCCTGAATTTGAACTCCCCTTGGGATTACCAGGAGCTTATTGGCTGGATATCCGAAACTACAATCCGGCAGTGACTGCTGCGGCACTGACCATGCGCTTATTTGTGTTGCAGGGAGGCAGGGATTACCAAGTGACGCCGGATAACCTTGATGGCTGGAAAACAGCGTTGACCGGGAAGACAAATGCCACGATCAAACTGTACCCGGATTTGAACCATCTGTTCATTAGCGGAAATGGAAAGTCCACACCTGATGAATATTCAATCCCGGGGCACGTAGCTGAAAGCGTCATCCAGGATATCGCCGCCTGGATACCCAATAAGTAAGAGGATTATCAATGGACAGCGATATAGTTTATCTTTTCACCCGTAATGGAATAGGAGATGCTCCCGATGAATTGCAAAAGACGCTAGCCAAAAAGTTCCTGGGATTATTGCTCGAGGGCAAAAAATTTCCTGCCTTGATCCTTTTCTATACAGAGGGAGTCAGGCTGGCTTGCAAAGGTTCGAATGTGCTGGATGAACTCCGCACGCTGGAAACAGCCGGAGTGAAACTAATCCTCTGCCAAACATGTTTAAATTATTTTAAACAAGCGGATGAGGTTGAGGTTGAGGTTGGGATTGTAGGTGGGATGGGAGATATCATCGAAGGAATGAGCAGGGCAGGAAAAGTTATTTCCTTATAAATCCACCCATAAAAGGTTGAGCAAGAAGAAGAAATCCCTAAATAATCAGATATCAGTTTAGGGATTTGCTTGCATGAATTGCCAAATTGAATCAGCCACCTTGGGAAAAGCCGCATCCAATTGTTCGTACGTGGTATCACCGTCAAACCGGGGATGGGCAAAAATGGTCAGGATGTATATATGCGAATGATATTCGATGATGGCTGTCTCGCCAACCACCAACTGCCCCGAGGTGATGGTACCACGTTTGTTGTAAATTTTTCCATCCCCAGTCATCAGCCTTGCCAATTCCCCACCCAAACGGGTTTTGTCGTTGGGCGAGTATTCGGATAACAGATTAAGAACGATGGTCCGCGCCTGGGGGGATGCCATCTTGCCTGAATAGAGACCGTCGAGGATCGAAGCCATATCCTGGGCTGTCGAGCGGCGTGGGCTAAGCCAGGTATGGGTGATGCCCCATTGAGACAAAACGGTTTGGTAATTTATATGGGCAAATGTCCAGTCTTGAAGTGTGGAGGTCGCATCTTCATCGGAGGTGACGAGCATGGAAGAAAGCAATTCACTTAACGCGATTTGATCCAATGTGTGGGATTCCAAATAAGCTTTCAAATCCGTAACCCCTATGCTTTCTAGGGCTTTCATATATATAAGGGCAACGGGTACTTTGATCGTGGATGCCGGGTGGAGAGGAGTGTAGGCAAGACGTTGGTAATACATGGGTCCGGCGTATTCTTCAAATACCATGTTCCATTCACCGCCCGCAGCGGTGAAAATGGATTCCAACAGGGTGGCCAAAGTTGTTTCTGATGCAGAAGGATCTTGAGGTGTGGATTTCAACCTCCAAAGGTCGAAGCCACCAAACCCGGTGAGCCCAATTCTCCAATTTGCCTGGTTGGTCCAATCATAAAAAAGACCTATACCAGGCTGGTTGGGATCGTAAAGAATTTTTTCCTGGATCAAATATCCGTCGGGCGTATTCAGGTTGGTGACCGCATAGGCGCGACCGGTATCATCCACGCGGGAAACCACCAGCATGTGCTCGAAACTCCCCATGTCACCAGCATACAGGTACAAAAAGTCTCCAGGGTATAGCGGAAAAGCATGAAAGTCAAATTCATTGATCGGCGTGTGGAAGCTATACCATTGGTATTGCTCTTCGGGAAAAGTCTGTTGGAGCAGAGGCAGATCGACATCGGGTCGCGGGTTGAGCTCCCAAAAGGAATGCCGGCTCACCGCAGGATCGAGAAGTCCAGCATCCTGAAGGATGGTAATAGACAAGGGCCCGCAGATGCTGATTGGATACACTCCATTCAAATCCACGGAAAGAGATACCTGGATAGCAGCTTCTTCAGTATTAGCCACAAATTTAAGTGCAGTTGTGGAAAGACGAGAGCGTTGTTCCGCAGTCAAAACTCCCTTTGACAAGAGAATGGGATAGCTTCTGGGAGTTTGAGTATTTGTTGGAATAAAAGTAGGCGTTATCGTTGATACAGAGGTGGGTGAGATCGTAGCAGTAGGTGACGTTTCACCCAAAGCAGATGTAGATGGAACGCAGGCTGAAACAATCAAGGTGATCAAGACGCCAATAAAAATACCGAGTTTTTGGTTCATATGCTAGAGGCTAATTATATCGTTTGTGAGTAAAGGAATGCCTGCCAAGATTCATAATATCTGCCTCCAAAAATTTCTATCAAATACGGTATGTTAACAAGAATTTGATTGCGCCAGGATAATTGCTATGCTATTCTATATATATAAATTTTAATCGGGAGAAGAAGAAATGAGCCTTTCTAATAGTTTTGCCAGCCTTGGAATTATCTTTTTCCTGGTTTGTTGTGTGTTGGTTTTGGTTTGGATTTTCCTCCTTGCCCCCTTGCCATATATCATTTCCGCAGCCGTTTTGAAGATTGAAAAACGCGGATATTGGAAGGCCTTTGGGACGGCCATCCTCGGCAGCCTGGCAGGAGGAATCATTTCTGCTCTGATCACGTTTATCTTTTCATTGATCATGGGTGGAACAACTGCATTGACATTGAATGATCTCAACAATGTACCGTTAGTTCTGGGAGCTTTAGCGAGCCGATTGTGGCTGAGTTCTTTGATCTCGCTGGTGGCATCCATCCTGGTACAAATGTTAATTGCGGCAGGATTGTATGGGATCAGTTTTGGCAAGGGTGCGCTGATTTGGCTGCTAGCCTGGGTATTCTCCTTGCTGATCGGGTTTGTGCTCTTTATCCTTGGCCTGCTGCTTTCGCTCATTGGTATCATCCCGAATTTGAGTAACATCGGCAACCAGATACAGCAACTGATGCCAGGGTTTACTCTATAAAGGAGATTCCAAGGTCGGTCTCTTCAATTCACTCGATTGATTTCGAGTGTTGATTCATCAAATATCTATTACGGAGGTGATGGAATGAATCTTTTTGCTTTGGGAGCAGGGCTCATCGCTCTTCTTTGTGGTGGGATCCTCATCTATATTTTTGGATTGGGACCTCTGGCGTATATCATCAGCGCGGCTGTACATAAAGTCGAAGGAAGGAATTATTTGAAAGCCCTGGGAGTGTTTGGGCTCAGTATTGTTGCAAATGTCATCATTCACCTTATCCTCAAGCAGTTCATTCATGGGTTTCTCTTGTGGCTTGTAGCCGTGTTGGTGAATGCGGTGGCGGCGATATTGTTCGTTTGGCTTTTTTACCATGTTGGACTTGGTAAGGCAATAACAGTATGGTTGCTGGCATTTGCAATCTTCATTGGGATAGGATTTGTACTCGTTTTGTTCGGTCTCATCTTTGGAGGTATTGCCCTTAAAGACACCATCCAGAGTCTTATCCAACAGTATTCACTTGTTCTCGCCCTTATCTAGCCAAGCAAACAAGACGTTTAGCTGCAGGCTATTGCCTGCAGCTTTTTTTATTAACTTACATTTTTCCTGGGTGGTATTGACAAAGAGTCTCAGATTTGCTATAAACTTATGTAAGCGCTTACATTTTGAGCCTTTCCATGCCGAGAACAATCAAACGAATTCCGAATTCCAGGTCGACCATCGACGATGTTGCCCTCGAGGCGGAGGTCTCCACGGCGACGGTTAGCCGTGTGCTGACCGGGGAAGTGCCTGTATCCGAAGAAACTGCCAAACGGGTGATCAAAGCCGTGGAAAAACTGGGTTATGTTCCCCAGTCAGCTGCCCGCAACCTGGCACGGCGTAAGACCAAAACGATTGGATTAATTCTTCCCAGCCTGGCAGGGGATTTCTTTTCCCTGATGCTCACTGGGGTGGAAGCTGCTGTCACGGAAGAAGGCTATGATCTACTGGTCACCACCCAGCAGGAATCGAATGGGAATTTGCCTGCCAAGGGTTTGCCTTTGGGAAAGCAAAACACGGATGGGTTGTTGGTTTTTGTGGGAAACCTTACTCCTACCTTGCTGCAGTATCATGCCAGTGGGTTCCCCATGGTGCTCCTTTATCAAAGTTCTCCCATGGACCAGGGAATTCCCTGCGTCACGATCGAAAATAAAAATGGAACCCGTCAATTGATAGACCACTTGATTGAAACCCACGGGTGTCGAAAGATTGCTTTCGTTAGAGGATCGGAAAACAACGAAGATTCATACTGGCGTGAACAGGGATATAGGAAAGCTCTCGAAGAACATCACATCCCGTTTGATTTGGACCTGGTGACAGGCAGCGAATTCACCGAACAGGTGGGGGTGGACGCCGTCAGGCATTTTCTGGCCAAAGGGATCAAGATGGATGCCATCTTTGGTGGCAGCGATGAATCCGCCATTGGTGTTTTGCTGGAGTTGAAACAACAAGGGATCAGGGTGCCGGAAGAGATCAAGGTGGTTGGATTCGATGACCTGACCCTGGCACGATATATTTCCCCCCATCTGACAACAGTACGTGCCCCCACCGAAAATGTCGGCAGGGTGGCGGCTCGGAAATTAATTGAAATTATCCAGCAGCGTAAAACTGATGACCTTACGCTATTGCCAACGGAACTGATTATTCGACAGTCGTGCGGTTGTTTATAGGAAAGGAGGAAGTACTGGAGGGAATTTGGAATCACAAAAAATGTGTGTGAAAGAAAAAATCAATGGAGGAGAAATATGACTAAGAAAAGATTGGTTGTTTTAAGTTCGATCTTGATTGCGTTCAGCATGCTCCTGGGAGCTTGCGGTAGTGGCAAGACAGCGGGTCCGGTAAAGATCCAGATCTTTGTAGGCATCGGAACCGGGGATGCACCCGAGCAGGTAGCTCTGCATAAAACTTTGCAGGATGAATTCAATGCGAGCCACACCGATATCCAAATCGAATTCCTGACCACCCTGAATGCAGAAGCCCGCACAAAATTCCAGACCATGCTGGCCAGTGGGCAGCCACCTGACCTGGTGATGCCCATCGGGATCGAAGGTGTCGCCAACTTCCAGGATGAATGGCTGGATATCAGCCAGTTGGTAAAGGACGACAACTACGACATGAGCGACTTCAATGCTGCTCCCGTAGCCGGCGAATCGTTTTTTGGTTTGCCCATCGGTATCTACCCGTCGGTGCTTTATTACAACACCGATCTCTATGATGCTGGCGGTGTTGCCTATCCGCCGCATAAATTTGGGACGGCCGGTTGGACCTATGACGCATTGATCGCAGACGCTCAAAAGCTGACCCTGGATGCCAATGGCAACAATGCCACTTCTGCCAGCTTTGATCCTGCCAACATCGTGCAATTTGGTTGGGATGGCTGGGATTGGTTTGGTTCCAGCGATTCGATTATGAAATTTGGCGGAAACCTGAAAGGGATCTCAACCGACTTCAAAAAAGCCGAATTGACTTCGAAACCTGTCATGGATGCATACCAGTTCGAATATGACACAGTCTGGAAATACTACGTCCGCCCGAATGGCGAGCAAGTGGGTTCCTTGTTTGCGGATGACCCCATGAGCCCTGGAATTGTAGCGGCGTGGGAAATTCAAAGCTGGATCGAGTATGCCTACCCCACCTGGAACGAATCATTCAACTGGGACGTAGCGGCAATTCCTTCCATCAACGGGAAGATTGTGGCTGAAGCAGATTTCGACATCTTCACCATCACCAAGATTTCCCAGCACCCCAAAGAGGCCTGGGAAGTTGCCAAGTGGCTTCTCGAACCCGCCCAGATGAGCCGATTGGCTCCCAGCTATGGCTGCATCCCTTCACGCAAGTCTCTTGCAGCCACATGGATGGCGGATAAGAAAGCCACTTACCCGAATGTGGACTGGCAGGTTGTCATTGATGCCATGGGTTACGCAGATTTCCCCATCAACCACGAGG
>JBGQAS010000080.1:0-7240 GCA_041494435.1 Anaerolineaceae bacterium
CAAAGCCCCGCGTGTGATACGGGGAACCACGAGCGTGGGGCTGGAAATCAGAATTGTCCCCGCCATGACAAGGATGAAGAGAAACCCCAACAGAACGGCTTTCTTGATGGAAGCAATCTTCTTAAAGATTCCTGCAATTAAATATCCACCAATTGCAAGAACAAAAAAGACACCCCATAGTTTGATAGCCGTCGCCAATCCAATTGCTACTGCAGCAAAATAGAAAAATCGCTGAAATCTTAGGTTGTCTTTCTCCAGGAAAAAAAAGGTGAGCAAAAGTAGAAGTACGATAATCGAGTCGGGGTGCCAGAAGTGATGGTTATACTGGATCACTCCCGGAAGCACAGCAAGAAATACAAACAAACCAATGGAAAGCCAAAGATTTTTGAAGTGGGTGACAAGGTAAACGGATAGGATGATGCAAAGGATCATCGGCAGCACGCTGACGAACTGCCGGAGCAGGAAAATGTTCAACTGCACATTCTGACCAAACCCGTTGCCGAAGATTAGGCGTGGGATTAATAGAACCAACCAGCAAATCGTGAGATAGGGTGAACCGTACCAAAATTGCCAGGTATCTATTAGATTGTGGACTGTTTCAGCGAAAGTGGAACCGGTCGTAAGGGCGGTCACAACGTCTGGATAAATAACATTCTCATCATCGGCAATATAAAAATGAGTCTGGGCATCCCGAAGGAGATTGCCCGGGATGAAAAGCAGGAAATAAATAAATCCCAATATTGCCAGGATGATGATTACCTTGCGTTGCACTGGAAGCAGGGAATGCCATCTCTCACGTAATGTCGGATGCAGCTTTCGGCGCTCTCGATATTCTTTGACATACACCACGCGGAAAAAAAACCAGGTCTGTAAGCAGAACACTATTCCCCAGAGGAAAACGGGCTGGGTTGGCAGCGGAAAAGCAATATAGGTTAGCAGATAACATTCGAACAGAAAAATAGCTGCAATCCAAAGGGCTGCCTGAACCAAAAATAGCCGTTTTCCCTTCCCTGCCAGTCGGGAATCCAAAAAAGAAGAAAACTTCTCCCCCAACACGGGATTGCGGATGAACAGGTATGCCAGGACTACCAATCCCAAAAGAAATGCTGCAAATACACCCAAAATGATCCAGCTCAATAACGAGTAATTCAGGATCTGACCCCTTGCAGGATCGAATTGCATGCTTAGAAGGTAAACGGCTGCTAACAATCCCTCAATGAAAGTAACCAGAAAGTAAACGAGGACGAAACGAGGTTTCATTGAAAATTGCTCCCCTTTGGGTAATTTCTTTGAAATCATCATGAAAAAATCTTGTAATTTACTGAGTTTGCGAGTAAATCAGATTGGAATCCCTGGAAGCAAGCTATTATGAATCGCCCGCGCTAACCGCTGTGCCACGGGTCCTGTTTTCAAGATTATAACATGCAGGTATTTAGGGGATATCAAGTGTATAAAATAGTTTCCCGGTCAGAAAAAAGATTTATTCGTGAGCGGCATCTGGGTCGGATTCCGGGATCTTTTTCGACATATTTACATTGGTCTCGAGGTATCCCGCCTTCTTGTATAGTTCCCGGGCGGCCGTGTTGTGCCCGAAGACGTGCAACCCGATCTGCTTCAACCCGCGCTGCCTGGCATCCTTTTCCACGGCAAGCAAAGCCTGGCTGGCATAACCCCTGCGGCGGAAGGCATCGTAGATCTCGAAATCATAGATGAAAGCATTCCCGGGCCGGTCGGTCAATTCGGCATACCAAAGCAAGCCCACTTTTTCACCATCCTCGTTGACCAGGTTGAAGAGGTACTGAAAGGGAGTATGCACCCCCCGGGGCAGATAGCCTTCGAATTCCTTGCGCGAACGCTCCATCGCCTCCGCGGGAGCCCAATTCCCAGCCTGGATTTTTTCATCGGCGTATTTCTGGATGGAAGTTTTCAGATATTCCTGGAAATCGGGATCGGTCATGGGTTGGAGAGAGATCATTTTATCCTTTTGCCGTTTGCCAAAGATGTTCTTTCTTCCCCATTATATATCTTCAAAAACAATGCGTTTGATTCTGGACAATATTTTCCATCCTCGAAAATTAACAATCCCTTGACACTCCAGGGTTCGGGACAGGACTAAAATGAGCGTCGAATTGAACATTGGGGTGTTATTAAGTATGATGCAAACGCAAAATCTCTGGATCTTTCTCCTCTCCGTTGTGGTGGCTTATCTTTTTGGCTCCATCCCGGTGGGGTATCTCATTGCAAAAGCCCACGGGGTGGATATCCTCAATGTGGGAAGCGGTAACGTCGGGGGGACGAACATTCGTCGAAGTTTGGGGACATTTTGGGGCGCGCTGGTAGGTTTGCTTGATCTTCTTAAGGGATTGATCCCAGCCTTCTTGGCGCGAACCTGGTTCCCCCTGCCCTGGCAAGCGCTTTCCATCTCACTGGCTCCTATCGTCGGGCACATCTGGCCAATCTTTTTGCGTTTCAGGGGGGGCAAAGGGGTGGCAACCACCTTCGGCATCATCCTGGCATGGCTGGGACCAATCTTCTTCGTTGGCTGGGTCGTGATTTGGTACCTGGCGGTGAAGCTTCAGAAGCTGATGAGCTTGATCAACCTCGTGATGTTTTTAACCCTACCACTGTTCTTTTGGGTGTTCTTTTATACATCCTGGCATGCCGTATTTGGGGCATTGTTGTGCGCGCTCATCTGGTGGAGCCATCGCAGCAATATTAAACGCTTGGTTGCAGGCAATGAAACCCTGACCCACTATTAAAGCGCAAAAACAGGCATTCCTTATGTTATTTAGTCTTGACGGGTATGTTTTTGCCTTCGACCTTTTCCACCACAATCGTACCCCGGATGAGCAACGCAGCAATGGCGCCAATGGCTGCCAGTTGAGGTGCTACCAGCGCTCCAACCACCCCAAAGGTGAGCGGGATGTCGATCATCGTGCGACCTTCTTCATTCTTGATGATTATCCGGCGGATATTGCCTTCATGTAGCAATTCCTTGATCTTGGAAACAATGGCTTCCCCATTTACGTGAAATTCTTCTGTTTGAACTTTTTCGGTTGGCATAAAAATCTCCTTATCCTTTTTCCAACATTATTTTAACCCGGGTTCCCTTGCCCACTTCACTTTCAATTCCTATCCTACCACGCATTCCTTCCACCAACCCGGCGGCGATGGAAAGCCCCAGCCCGGCGGTGCGGTCGAACTGGTCCTCGCGGTGAGCCTTGTAAAAGCGTTCAAAGACCCGGGGTAAATGTTTGGAGGGAATCCCCGAACCCGTATCGCTCACGGTGATTTCCACCCATTTGTCCATTGCCTCGGCATCCAGGTGGATCGAGCCACCCTTGGGAGTGTGCTGCATGGAATTATCCACCAAGATCCAGAGCAATTGCTTCAAGCGGTTATCATCCGCCAGGGCGGTGAGCTTCTTCCCATCCGCGGTCACACTGATTCCTTTGGGTTCTGCCACCAGGGCGGCCTGGCGTTGAATATCGGCAAAGAGATCATCCAGGGGTACCTGCTTGCGCTCGAAAGTCAACTTATGCGAATCCAGGCGGGAAAGGAGGAGCAGATCCTCCACCAACTTGCTCATGTAATCCGTGTCCGAGATCACATCCTTGAGCAACGCGCGGGTACTGGGACGGATGGACTTGCGCTCAGCCATTTCAGCACTGGCGCGGATGAGGGTTAGCGGTGTGCGCAGCTCATGGCTGGCATTAGCCACAAAAGTCTGCTGCTGGTCGAAAGCCTTCTGGGCAGGTCCAATGGATCTTCCCGCGATCATCCAGCTGATCAACCCGAGCAGGAGCAGGCTGGCACCACTGAGGATAAGCCAGCCATTCATGAACTCGCGCATCAGGCGCACCTGATCATCGAGGGGACGACCGATCTGCACTACCCCCAGGGCATAGCCTGCGGGGAGCTTGTAGGTGAGTAAGCGCACCGGAGTTCCATTGGAAAGGTGAAAAGTACGCAAATCCATGCCGGTGATGGCAGCTGCATCCCCTGCTGCCATATCGAAAGTCATAGGAGGCGGTGCTGGGTTGGTGAGAGCTACCGATTTACCTGTGTCATCCTGTCCCAGGGCAAAAATGGGTGCCAACTCGCCTTCGTATGCCGGGTCCACTTCATCTGCAGAAATCGATGTGGGTGATATCTGTGATGCATGATTTTCGTTATCGTCCACTTCACCATCATCATCACCTGAATGATGAATGGGGGTAGGTGTTAAAGTTGCAGTTGGTACATGTTTCGTGGGCAAGAAAGGCGACAACGAGTAGGTATAGGTGATATTCGCCAGGTCCGGCGGGATGGGAGCATTTAACTGGTGCAGTTCCTGGACAAGGCGGTATTTCAAAGCCTGGTCGTTGGACTGTTGGAAATAATAAGTGAGCAAACCATACAATCCCCCGCCGACCGCCAGCACGAAGACCATCGCCATACCCAGGTAAAGAAGGGTCAGGCGGGTACGCAGGTTCCTAAGCATGATCGATATCCAGTCGGTAACCCACACCGCGGACAGTCATGATCGGATCGGCCATGCCGGGAAGGTTCAACTTCTTGCGCAAGTAGGAAATGTACACATCCACCAGGTCGGGTCGAACGGTGCAATCGTACGACCAGACATAGTCGAGAATAGCCTGGCGGGTGAGAGTTTGCTTGGGATGGCGCAGCAGAAATTCGAGCAGGTCCCATTCTGTTTTACTGAGGTCGATGGCTTGTTCACCTCTGCGTAGGGTATGCAAATTCAAATCCATCACGATGCTGCCCCCCCGCAGCTCGAGCGCGTCCACCGTTTCGGGATGGATGCGCCGACTGATGGCATGCAAGCGGGCAATGAGCTCGTCCATTTTGAAGGGCTTGGTGAGGTAATCGTCCGCGCCCGAATCCAAACCTGCTACCCGGTCTTCCACCTGAGTTCGCGCGGTGAGCATGAGCACGCCCATGGGCAGGTGCGCCGATCGGATGGCACGGCAAATCGAAGGGCCGTCCCTGCCCGGCAGCATCCAATCCACGATCGCCAGGTCATGGATGCGTCGCAAAGCCAACTCCATACCCTCGTTGCCATCGGTAACATGGTCAACACTGAAATGCTGGGTTGAAAGCATGTCAATGATCAACTTCGCCAGGCGCTGGTCGTCTTCAATCAATAGAACGCGCACAGATTTTTTTCCTCATTCAATTTGAATTGTAATCGAAACAAGCATACACCCGGATGCTGCCAAACAAAGATTGGAATTTGATTGGAAATATGGACATGAAAATCAAGGTTGTTTTACTCTTGGGCGCTTATCGTTAACCATTGCAATCTAGAGGGCACTAAACTATGAAGAATTTTGTGCGTTTTCTCGCCATTGGGCTGCTCGTGTTCAGCATGGCGATTATCGTGGGGGTGGCTCAGGCTTCACGATTGACCTCCATTTCGGGTTTGAACTCCAATCAAAATAGTGCTGCTGCCACACCCTCACCAACCGCAACTCCGCAGGTGATCGATGTGATCGAAGCCAGTGTGGCGGGAGAAAATGCCGTTAAGGCAGCAGGATTCAATGAAACATTTTCTTCCACGCCTACCCTGGTCGATTTCCAGGGGAAAGTGGCGTACGAGGTGCCCATGCAGGGTGGCTATATCGCCTATGTGGATGCGATTAGCGGAGACCTCCTCTACAATCCCTTTACTGGTGATGCCACAGCAACCGTCGCATCCGACCAGGCGCTGCAGATTGCATCCCGGTACCTGAATAACAACTCCATCTATGGCTGGGGAGCGGTACTCTACCAACAATTGCCCGTCTATGAAGTTGGGTTCCTGAATGGCGATATCGTCCTGGTGAACCCGCACGGGCAGGTCGTTTACGTGCAACAAGCCAATTCATCCTCCGACGGGAAGTTTGCATCCGGCGGCGACCACTAATTGTAATTATCGGCATGGGGGCTGCCGATTTCACTAACATTGAGGCAAGAATGAAATCCAATAACAAATATCCTTTGCTGACTTCCATCAAGTGGCTCTTCGTATCGGGAGCCCTGGCAACCATTGTGGGAATATGGGGCTGGTTGGCGAACCAAACCATCCAGAATACCCTTCTAACAAACAGCAACAAAACGTTGCAAGCAAACGTAGTCGTGCGTAATTCGAGCGGGCAAAACGTATCGGGTCCCACGACCGTAACGCTGCAACGGGTCTCCCTCCCGGCTAGCGGGAGCACCTCGAACAACCCGGTAATCATCACCCGGACAGGGTCATCGCGACCATAATCTCCAAGGTGGAATTCCACGCGATGGGATCGCGAATGCTGGCAGCTCTGGAATGCCCCGTTGAACAGGCGGGAATCCTCCAGCAAGTGCCGGTATGGTTTGCTGAATGGGAGCAGCTATTCAGCCGCTTCAAACCCGATAGCGAACTGAACCGTCTGAACGGGAATAACGGAAAACCTTTCCCGGTATCCTCGCAACTTTGGGAGGTGCTGAAATTGAGCCTGCAAAACGTTCAGAAGAGCGACGGATTGGTCACCCCTGCCGTACTCGATCAGCTCGAACTTGCCGGTTACGATCGGAGTTTTGAACAGATCCAAAACAACGCTGTCAAAAAATTCCAAATTCCATCCGATGAACCCTGCCTGGATGAAATTGTCATGGATGAAAGTACGCATTCTGTTACCCTCCCCAAGCACCTGCGCCTGGACCTTGGAGGCGTGGCAAAGGGGTGGGCAGCCAACCAGGCAATGTTGCGTTTGAGTGAAATCCACCCTGCCCTGGTGGATGCCGGTGGAGATATTGCTCTGAGCGGTCCTCTTTCCAACGGCGATGCCTGGCCAGTGGGTGTGCGCGACCCTTTCAAACCCGGATCTGATTTGGCACTTTTGGGATTGAAAGAGTCGAGCGTTGCAACTTCAGGCAGGGATTACCACCGCTGGATGATGAATGGCACCTGGCAGCACCACCTGATCGATCCGCGCACCGGCAGCCCTGCCAATACCGATCTGCTCACCGCCACCGTAACCGCACCGGACGTCATGGCAGCTGAGATGGCAGCCAAGATGATCTTGATCCTGGGTAGCGAACGCGGAAAAGAATGGCTTGAACAGCAACCCGGATTCGAAGTGCTATTAATCCTTGCCGAATGTGGCACACTTCTTCCCAGCCGAGGCTGGAAAGAGCAATTATGGAGCAACAAATGATTTCCCCAACTGAACCAAAATCCATCACGCCCCCCGAAATCCCCGTGAAGGAAAAGAGGAACTTG
>JBGQAS010000396.1:0-2495 GCA_041494435.1 Anaerolineaceae bacterium
ATTGGCGGCAGAAAAGATGGCGAAGGTCGGTGCAAAGTTAAGATACTTTGCCAATGGTTTCCAGTCCAGCAAACTCCTCGGAGACAAACGTTACTGGCGCATCCCGGTAGCGGATGGAGAATTCGTTGTCGAGGAATCATTTGGAATCGGGGAGGGGGTGGGCGGGGGCAATCTGATCATTCTCGGAGCCGAACGGGAAAAAGTCCTTGCTGCGGCTGAAGCCGCAGGGAGTGCCATTCGAAAGATTCGTGGAGCCATAGCTCCTTTTCCAGGAGGTGTCTGTCGCAGTCCCAGCAAACCGGGTTCCAAATATAAAGAAGTACGTGCATCCACCAATGATGCCTATTGCTCTACCTTGCGTACCAGGGTTCCTACTCAGTTGAGGCCGGATGAGCAATGTGCATACGAAATTGTGATCGATGGAATTACCGAGCAGGTTGTGAGAACAGCAATGAGAGAAGGAATTAAGGCAGCGTGCCTGCCAGGTGTATCCCGCATCACGGCGGGGAACTACGGAGGTAAGTGGGGTCCTTATCACTTATACCTTCACAAGTTGTTGAAAGAGGGTAAGGCATGAGAGTTGAGTTGGAATTCCATCCCGGAATTCAAGGGAGGGTGGATGCAAGTCCGCTCCAACCGGAGGTGCTGTTGGCGATTAACGGAAAGGAATTGGATCATCTGCCTCTCTGGATAGGTAACCTATCATATGCCCTGGCTGAGATATGCAAAATTCAACGAGACCTTGGAAGAATGGATGAAATTGTTTTCTCCGGCGACACCCAAAGATTAACTAAAGTTGGTTATTCCATGAATAGGGGTAAGTTGATGGTAGACGGAGATGTTGGGGATGAGGTTGGTGTTGGAATGTCTGCTGGCGTCATTTATATTCAAGGGAATGCAGCTCATTTTTGTGGCGCCAACGAGCACTCGAATTCCATCGGGATGCAAGGTGGAATAATCTTTGTGAATGGGAATGTGGGTGATCAAGTTGGAACAGGAATGCGCCGTGGAATGATCATTGTTTCCAAAAACACAGGAGAGTATGCTGGTGCTCGAATGGTGGCTGGCACGATCCTGTGCGGCGGCAGTTTGGGGGATCGACCGGGTCTTGGGATGAAACGTGGCAGCATCGTTGCCAGCAAAGTGAAAAGGTTGCTTCCAGGTTTTTATTTAACTGGAAAAGCGGATAAGGAATGGTTAAGGATTTGTTTCACTGAAGTCAGAAGGGCGGGATTGAGTTTTCCGTCCAAATGGCTGAAGTCGGCCCCCACGCGTTTCACCGGAGATCATCTTGAAATGGGAAAAGGAGAGATCTTGATATATGACCAAGTGGAATGATTCTGCCTGGATGGAACTGGAACAGGTGATTGCTAATTCAGATCATCTCGGAATTTCCGTTAAGAAAAATAAATCCGGTGTCATTGTGATGGATGCTGGGGTTAAGGCATCAGGAGGTTTGGAAGCTGGTCTTGCCATGGCGGAAATCGGCATGGCAGGGCTTGGCCATGCCAGCCTGGTTATGGAACCTGTCTGTGGAATTCCCTGGTTGAATATCGTCACAATTTCCGATCAGCCTACCGGTGCTTGTTTCCTGAGCCAGGCAGCTCACTGGCAAGTCCAGGTGGGAGATTTTCGCGCCATGGGATCCGGTCCGGCATGTTTGCGAAACAAGGATCTGGAGCCAGGCAAGGAAATTGGGTACGACGAAAGCTCGAGACATGCAGTTCTGGTACTGGAAACAAGGGATCTTCCGGATGAAAAGGCGTGCCTGCACCTGGCTGAAAAGTGCCGTGTGGATCCTGATCGTCTGGCGTTAGTTGTTGCCCCGACTTCATGCCTTTCAGGTTCAGCTCAGATCGCTGCCCGGTCAATAGAAACTGGGTTGCATAAACTTCAGCAGCTTGGTTTTGATCTTCAAAAAGTGAAAAACGGGACGGGAAAATGCCCCATCGCTCCTCCAACAGGTGACGATATGCATTCCCTTGGGAAAACCAATGATGTGGTTTTATTCGGATGTCGGGTGTGGTTGAGTGTGCAGGATGTCCAGGATAAGGAGTTGGAACAAATTGTTGCAAAGATCCCATCTTCCACCAGTCCAAGTTATGGCGAACCTTTTCTGGAGTTGCTAAAAAAAGCCGGAGGTTTTTATGGCATCGATCCGGGCTTGTTTGCTCCTGCGGAAATTACCATCATTAACCTGGAATCGGGTAATGTCTTCCATGCGGGTAAAGTAGATGAACCAAGGTTGAGTAAATCTCTTTTTGGGGAATATGAGAAAAAATAATGTTGCTATTCTCGGATCGCCTGATTCATGGCACTGCCGGGAACTTACTCGTGCATTTCAAGATTGCGGGATAAAGCCTGAATTCATTGATCCGCTTTCCCTGCAGGCTCATCTGGGAGAAAAGATGGGGGTGCTTGGTCAGGGGACAGATCTTTTGTATTTTGATATATTGCTCGTTCGGGAAGTACCAGGGGGCTCTCTGGAACAGGTC
>JBGQAS010000148.1:0-5465 GCA_041494435.1 Anaerolineaceae bacterium
AACTGTGATATGGCACTTTTTTCGGTGGGTGTATTCGATCCTGAGAGCCAGCTCGTTCAGCATGGCATCCTCAGCCGGCAGGAAGTGAACCGTATGCAGAAAGCGGGGGTGATCGGGGACGTTCTCAGCCACACATTCAACCAAAAGGGTGAGGAGGTATCTTCATCTCTTAGTGAAAGATTGATCGGATTGAACATTGAAGATCTATCAAAACTAAAAAAATGTGTGTTGATCGCCGGGGGGGAGGCTAAATGGAAATGCATCCTGGCTGCCCTAGATGGCAAGTGGGTGGACATGCTGATCACGGATGACAAGACAGCCAGCTGGTTGATCCAAACAGACAAGGAGAGAGAATCCCATGGCAAATAAATACCTGATGGCACTTGACGCAGGTTCGGGTTCAGGTCGCTGTGTGATCGTCAGCCTGGACGGCAAGAAATCCTTCACCACCAAGAAGGATTGGTTCTATTTCGTCCCACAAGGTTTGGCTTCTTCCGCGAATGAATTCCACCCGGACGAATTCTGGCAGATCTTTGCGGATTGCATCCGCGAAACCCTCGCCAAGGCGGGCGCCAAAGGGGAAGACATCCTCGCAGTCAGCTCCACCAGCCAGCGGGAAGGCCTGGTAGCCCTGGACAAGGATGGCAAGGAATTGTATGCCGGACCCAACCGTGATTTTCGGGCAGCAATGGAAGGCATATTTGTCACAAATAATTATGGCGATGAGATCTATCGCCGTTCAGGACATTATCCCAGCGGGATCTTCGGCATATCACGCCTATTGTGGTTTAAAAAGAACAAACCCGAACTGTTCGCCCGCTTCGCCACGGTCCTCTCGATGAACGACTGGGTGTTGTATCGCGTTTCAGGCGAAAGGGTATCTGAACCAACGAACGCCAGCGAAACGGCCATGTACGACATCCAGAAAAATGAATGGATGAAGGATATTGTCGCCAAGCTGGAGCTTCCGGATCTACTACCTCCGGTGAAATTCGCCGGGACGGTTGTTGGCAAAGTGACAGCGCAAGCAGCCGAACAAACTGGGCTTAAAGCCGGCACACCCGTTGTTGCAGGCGCTGCCGATACTCAATGCGGGCTGCTGGGATGCGGTTTATTGAACGTGGATGAAACCGGGATCATTTCAGGTACCACCACCCCCGTTCAGACCATCACTGATAACCCGGTACTCGATCCGCAAATCCGGACCTGGGCAGACCCTTACGTGGTGCCGGGAAAATATGTGCTGGAAAGCAACAGCGGTGGTTCCGGCAGCGTTTTCCAATGGCTGCGCGACGTCCTGTGTGAACGCGAGATCATGAAGACAGATCCCGACCGGGCATATGGAGAAATGATCAAAATCGCAGAAAAAGTTCCCGCTGGATCCATGGGGGTGATGATCCATTCGGGGATCAACATTTTCAACGCCAAGAAGATCGGTATGCCGGTCAATGTATTCCTGTTGGGTCTTAGCCCACTGATGGGTGATGCCTCCACCGGGAAGGGACTCATCATCCGTGCCATGCTGGAGAACTTCGTGTACGGCGCCAAGGCCAACTTCGACCAGATCACAGAAGTGTTGGGTAGGCAACCCACAGTCATCGGCGTGTGCGGGGGACTTTCCAAAGCAGACCTGTACAACCAGATCATGGCCGATGTGTTCAATTTGCCCATCCGGGTGCCGAAATGCCGCGAAGGAACGGGCGTTGGGTGTGCCATTTGCGCTGGGATCGGCGCCGGGGAGTTCAAGAACTTCGCCGATGGCGTGAAGTCCATGGTGCATATCGAACGCGTCTTTGAGCCCGATCCGCAGATCTCTTCCAAGTATAAAAGCCAGTACAAACGCTGGCTTAAATCATTCCTATCGTATCTTCACTAGAGGAGTTTTATGAAAATCTTTATCACTGCGTCATTGGAAAAAGACGGACTGAAACGGTTGGAGAAATTCGGCACGGTGGATTACCAACCCATGGCAGAGACCAAGAAGTTGTTGGGTGGAAGCGGACTGGTGGCAGCCCTGGACGGTGTGGATGTTTTCATCACGGAAGCTGACAACCTGAAACGACCCCAAATTGAAAAACTGACCACCCTGAAAGTGATCTGCTCATGCCGCGGCAACCCGGTGAACATCGACGTCGAAGCAGCAACTGAAAAAGGCATCCCTGTCCTGCGAGTGCCCGGTCGGAATGCGGAAGGTGTTGCAGAACTGACCGTAGCCTTGATGCTTATGCTCGGCAGGAACATCCCGAAAGCAGCCGCCATCCTGCAACGGAAAGATACCTCCCAGGACATGACCCTGATGGCAAAAATCTTCTTCGAATACAAGGGACATGAAATCTGGCATAAGAAAATCGGGCTGGTCGGATTTGGCAACATCGGCCGCACTGTGACAGCCCTGCTGAAACCCTTTGGATGCAGCTTTATTGCTTACGACCCGTTCGTGGATGCATCCACAATGGAAAAACTGGGCGTGACCAAGGTGGAATTGAATGACCTGTTCAAGCAAGCGGACATCGTCAGCATCCATGTGATGCCTGCCCCGGAAAACAAGGGCATCATCGGCAATGAACAAATGGCATTGATGAAACCCACTGCTTACTTTGTCAACACCGCCCGCGCCTGGGTGACAGATGAAATGGCCATCTTTGAAGCATTGCGCGATCACAAGATCGCCGGTGCCGCTTTCGACGTTTACGAGAAAGAACCGTTGGCAGTGGATCATCCCTTCCTGACCCTGGATAACGTCATCCTTTTGCCCCACATAGGCGGGAACACCTTCGAAGTGGAAGAGCACCAAACCGAGATCCTCATCCCGGAATTGGAAAAACTGCTTTCGGGTGAAAAACCCGAGATCATCGTCAACCCCAAAGTCCTGGATACTTTCAAACCCCCGAAATAGGAGAACGTATGGTTGCCCCTGTTGTCAATTGGAAAGCTCTGAGGGTGAACCTGACCACCCGAACGGTGCAGGTGGAAACCCTTGATCCCTTGCTCGTACGCAAGTACATGGGCGGCAGGGCGTTGGGGGCTTACTACCTGCTCAAGGAAATTCCGGCCAATGCCGATCCCCTGGGACCGGAGAACAAGCTCATCTTTGCCACAGGGGTGCTCACCTACTCCCAGATTTCCGGAGCCAATAGATATAGTGTGCTTGGAAAATCACCGCTGACCGGCGGGTTTGGTGAGGCGGAAGCGGGTGGTTGGTGGGGTCCTGCGCTGGTGGCTGCCGGCTTCAACCTGATCATTTTTGAAGGCAAAGCTGATGCTCCTGTCTATTTGTTTGTTCAGGATGACAAAGCTGAATTGAAAGATGCAACCCCCATTTGGGGCAAGGGCAATCGCGACACGTACCTTTGGCTGCGAAAGCAGCATGGAAGCATCCGCTCCGCGCAGATCGGTCCTGCCGGCGAAAACCTGGTGAAATATGCCTGCATCGTTAATGAAGTGCGGCACGTCAACGGTCGCTGCGGGATGGGCGCCGTAATGGGCTCCAAGAACCTGAAAGCTATTGCCGTGCAAGGAACGGGTAAGCCCCAAATCGCCAACCCCGAAGTACACGCCAAATGGAAAGAGTGGCACAACAAGTTGCTCATGGAAAGCTTTTACGGCAAATATTTCCGGGAACACGGCACCACCTCGGGGCTCGATTACCAGAACGTGATGGGCTGCCTGCCAACTCGTAATTTTGCAGACAATGTTTTCGAAAGTATTTCAAAAATATCCTCCACCGAACTGGAGAAAAAGTTCCTGAAGGGTCACAGCACCTGTTACGCGTGTGTCCTGCGCTGCAAACCCAATGCTTTCATCGCCGATGACCCGAGCGTCGACCCGATCACCGGAGGCCCGGAATATGAATCCATGGCCGCATTAGGCTCTCTGTGCGGGATTAGCGCCCTGGAATCCATTGTCCGGGCAAATTCCCTGTCAGCAGACCTGGGACTGGATAGCATTTCTCTCGGTTCCACACTGGCATTTGCCATGGAGTGCGCGGAAAAAGGGTTGCTCACACCGGAACTTACCCAGGGTATTGACATGCGTTTTGGGGATGCCAAGACCATGCTGCAGGTGATCCAGGATATCGCTATCCGAAAGGGTTTTGGCAACCTTTTGGCTGAAGGTTCCAAGCGGGTCGCGGGAAAGGTTGGCAAAGATTCGATCAAGTTTGCCATGCAGGTGAAGGGACAGGAACTAGCCATGCACGACCCGCGGGCAAAGTTTAGCCTGGCGCTAGCCATTGCCGTGAACCCGGCAGGAGCGGACCACAATACAGCTCCCATGGATGACATGTATGCCAAAAAGGGACAGATGCTTTCAAATGCTGCTCCCCTGGGCATCCTGGAACCTGTGCCCGAAGCCAATTTTGGGCCCGAAAAAGTTCGTTTGTATACCTATTTATCCCTGGAACGCGGCATCAATAACTGCCTTTTGCTGTGCGTCCTGGTCGGCGTGCCCACCACTGCAGTCACCCTGCCCAAGCTGGCGGAACTGGTCAGCGCAGTAACGGGTTGGGAGATCAGTTCGTGGGAACTAATGAAGATCTCAGAGAGAGGGATTAACCTGGCGAGGCTGTTCAACATCAAACACGGCCTTACCGAGGAGGACGATACTCTTCCCGACCGGATCCTCGAACCCATCAAAGCAGGCCCCAAGATGGGCAAGGTAGTGATCCGGGAAGAGTTCGAGGCAGCCAAAAAGCTGTACTATTCCATGATGGGTTGGGACGAACACGCCATTCCCACCCCTACAAAATTGGCAGAACTGGGTTTATTCGACCTGTTGCAAACGAAAGGAGGATGAAGAGATCCATTTCATCTTGTATATTCAAATGCAAAATAGTTGCTTGTCCAAATTCAATCAAATCTATATGGAGGAACAAACATGTCAGGCTTTACTACCGTAGAGGAAATGAAACCCATCGTCGCCAAGTGGATCGATCTGATGACCAAGGATTCAGCCATATCGGATAAGTGCAAAGGCATCAACTGCTCCATGCAGTTCATTATCAGCGACCCTGAAATCACCTTCTTCACCAGCTTCATGGATGGAAAAGTGACCGGTGGCGTAGGACCCATGGACCCCAAAGCCATGGTGGACCTGGAAATGAGCAGCGCGACCTTCGATGGCATGATGACCGGTGAAGTGGACGGCGCTTCGGCAGCCATGTCGGGCGATATGTCCTTCTCAGGCGACATGAGCGCAGCCATGGGGCTGCAGGCGCTCCAGGAAGACATGATGCGCCTTTGGCTCAAATCAAAATAATCTTCGCAACCAAGAGGCACGATTGAGAAATTCGCGCCCCTTCAAAGAAATCAAGGAGTATTTATGAATGATCAGGAATTAAAAGAACAACTGGCTCAAGTTACCCTCGACCTTTACCGGTCAGACTGTGTAACCGATAAGGGCGGTAATTTAAGCATCCGGAGTGTGGAACGGGAAAATGCCGTTTGGATCACCCCCAGCCAGATCAA
>JBGQAS010000253.1:0-3952 GCA_041494435.1 Anaerolineaceae bacterium
TATCCAACCCAAAATTGGTCCTGTACAACACCCACCACGCCAAAGGCAGGATCAGGACCAATACATACGTCAACCAGTACTGCTCAAAAATTGGCCCCAACCAGGGAATACCAGCAAAGGGATTCAAGGGAGGGACATTTTTTATGGAAGGTAATACCTGGTCCCCCGGGAAAATAACTCTCGATAAAAAGAGGGATAAACCAGTAAGTAATAAAGTAATTCCCAACCCGGATACGTGCTGGTTAACACCAAGTTTCACTGAGAAAAATCCCATCAATAAACCGCTGATGGCTCCAATGATCAAAGCCCCAAGTATCCCTAATTCAGGTGATCCGGTAAAAAAGGCAATCGCGAAACCGGAAAAAGCTCCCATGAACATCGTACCTTCAATCCCCAAGTTGAGCACTCCGGATCGCTCGCAAAAAAGCTCACCCAACGTCCCAAAAATAAGTGGGGTGGCAACCCTCAACGTTGAAGCAATAACTCCCAAGATCAGGCTTTGAATGTTCATGGAACCCTCTTGATCGAATAATTACGCAGCAGAATGATGCTGAGAGTAACCAGAAGCAGCAATGCTTGAACGACGTTACCTAGAAAAACCGGCAAATCCATGGACCGGGAAACGGATTGTGCCCCGGTGGCGATCAGTCCCAGGAAAATAGCAGCTACCCCTGCCCCCCAGGGATTGAGATTTCCCAATGTTGCACCTATGATCCCGGTATATCCAAATCCATCGGATATTGCATCGGTAATGTGGAAGTGAATCCCCGCCACCTCGGTGACTCCTGCCAGACCCGCAATCCCGCCACTGATCAATGCGGTGATAAATAGTGTCCTTCCAATATTTACACCCATAAAACGGGCGGCATCCTTCCCTTTGCCCACTGCCCGCATGCGTAAACCCAATGAAGTCTTTGAAAGTATGAACCATACGAGTATCAGAGAAGCCACAGCGACTAGGAACCCTAGGTGTAATCGGCTACGTGGTAGAAGTTTCGGCAACATAGTCGATGCTGCAATCGCTGGAGATTGCGGCCACCCCGAAACCGGATCGCGCCAGGGTCCATTGAGAAGATAACTCAAAAAGAACAAGATGACATAATTCATTAATAGCGTGGTCACCACTTCATCCACACTCAATTTCACTTTCAACCAGGCGGGGATCAAAGCCCACAACATGCCTGCAACGAACCCACCAAGAAACATCAGGGGGATGGCGAAATAAGAAGGCAACCCACCTAATTGTGTTCCTAAAAATGCGGCTGCAATCGCTCCAGCAAAGAACTGCCCTTCTGCACCGATGTTCCAATATCCGGAAGCAAATGCCAGAGTCACTGCCGAGCTGGTCAGGATCAATGGTGTTGCTTTGACCAACACCTCGAGTGCACTGGTACGATTGGAAAGAGGAGAAATGAGAATATAGTAAAAGGTCTCAAATGGATTGGCTTTCGCAAGCAAGAGCAGCACGGTTGAGATGATAAATGTGATCAGTACGGCAACAATAGGCAGTAAAGCAATCATCCAAAAGGGAGATGGTGTGCGCTCCAAGCGGAATTTAAGCTTCATTGGTCATCTCCTTTGCACCACACATTAATAAGCCGAGCTTTTCTTCAGTTGCATCCCCGGCATCCATAACACCGACCATC
The DNA here is from genome assembly GCA_041494435.1 of Anaerolineaceae bacterium. Classification (GTDB taxonomy): domain Bacteria; phylum Chloroflexota; class Anaerolineae; order Anaerolineales; family Anaerolineaceae; genus JBGQAS01. The sequence goes on from JBGQAS010000253.1 coordinate 1,647, forward strand.
CGTCCTTCATACATTACTGCAATCCTATCGGAGAGTGTAAGGATCTCTTCCAAATCCTCAGAGATCAATAAAACTGCCGCCCCTTTTCTCTTTTCCTCCAGTAGCCGGTTGCGGACATATTCGGTAGCACCCACGTCCAAACCGCGGGTTGGCTGGGCAGCAATCACCAGTTTCGGTTTGCGGCAAAGGGCTCGAGCGAGGATCACCTTTTGCATATTTCCACCGGAAAGCTTACGCGTTTCATCGGTGGGTCGCGCCTTGATTTGGTATTGTTTTATCAAATCGATCGCATTCGCCCTGACCTTCTTCCAGTTCATCATACTGTTGCGGGTATATTCTTCGAGGGTTTCGAGAGCAAGGTTTTCTTCAACGGTTAATTCATTAACCACGCCTTCATGGCGGTCTTCAGGAATTCGACCCACTCCTAATCTTGTAATCTCAGCAGGGCTGGATTTGGTGATATCCTGTGCTCCCAATAGTACGTGACCGGCAGATGGTCTCAAAATTCCGCTCAGCACTCTGCCTAATTCAGATTGACCGTTGCCTGAAACACCAGCAATCCCAAGAATTTCATTTTCACAAACGGTAAAGGAGATATCTTTCAACGCAACCAGCCCCTTGGAACTTAATGCAGTGATATTTTTTACTTCCAAGACTGGTTTACCTGCGCACTCTTCCAGTTGTCGAGTGACTCCAAAAGTTTCGCGTCCCACCATCATCTTGGCAAGTTTTTTTTCGCTGGAATCTTTTTTTGCCACCGTCCCAATACATCTGCCATCGCGCAGAACTGTGATCCGGTCGCTGATGGTCATCACTTCATTCAACTTGTGACTGATGAAGATAATGCTTAACCCTTCTTTTCTTAAACGTAAGAGGGTTTCGAATAGAATATCCACTTCCTGTGGTACCAGCACCGCAGTCGGTTCATCCAATATCAGCACATTAATATTTCGGTACAAAGCTTTGAGAATTTCCACCCGCTGCCGTTCACCAACCGATAAATGCCGTACCAGGGTAGAAGGTTTGACAATAACACCAAATCGTTCCGATGCTTCTTTAACTTTATGCTCAATTTCACGTGGGTTCATCCGCATGCCCGAGTTGAAACCCAAAACGATATTTTCAGCAACCGAGAGAGGCGGCACGAGTGTAAAATGCTGCGAAACCATCCCAATTCCTTTTGCAATGGCATCTTTGGGTGAATTAATCTTACTCGTCTTCCCCTTGATTATTATTTCTCCATCATCTTCCTGATACAAACCGTACAGAATGCGCATGAGAGTAGTTTTCCCTGCACCGTTTTCACCCAGCAGCGCATGCACCTCCCCTTGGATCAGTTCAAAATCCACTTTATCATTGGCAAGAACTGGCCCAAACCTTTTGGTTATGCCCCTCATTTCAATGGCATACATAATTCTCCTCGGTGGGTAATCTGCAATACCAAGCCGCAACTTGAAAAAGTTAAATCCTTAAATTTTGATGAAATAAACTGTTGCTGTCCTGACTCCTGCACCTAACGTTCAATGCAGGAGTCAGGCGTGCTTAATTTATTGCCAATCTATTAGGGTTTATTGACTGCAGCTGGTTGTCCTTCATTAATGTCAACACGGAACAAACCAGATTTGATCAAGTCTTCTTTTGCTGCAACTGTTTCCAGTAATGCGGCAGGAAGCTTGGATTCCAAACCATGATAGGGAGCCAGGAAAGAGCCACCATTGGCGAACATGCTGAAGTCTTTTAGGTCCTGAGCGATATAGGAACCAGCGGCAATTTGATCCAATACATATTTTACTGTTGGTTCCAAGGTCCAACTAACACTGGAGACAACAAAATCAGGAGCCAGTGAATTCTGGTCGCTCATGTTACCGAAGACATAGTCACCAGCCGTAGCAGCGACTTCGATGACACCAAAGCGCTCAGCATAGAAGACATCCGCACCAGCATCAATTTGAGCGCGGGTCTGCTCAGCTGCTGTCGCGGGGTCAAACCAGCTGTTGATGAAGTTCACCAGGACAGTGACCTGCGGGTTGGTCTCACGAGCGCCCGCGAGGAAAGCATTCACCAGGCGGTTGACTTCGGGGACCGGATAACCACCAACCACACCGACGATATTGGATTTGGTCAGACCACCAGCCAACATGCCAGCCAGGTAAGCGGGTTCATGGATCCAGTTATCGAATACGGACAAGTTGGGAGCGCTGGGGCCAAAGCCTGAACCAAAGATGAAGGGGGTTTCAGGGTAAAGTGCCGCAACACGGCGGACAGCTTCTTCATTGCCAAACGCATCACCGAAGATGGCCAAAGGA
>JBGQAS010000363.1:0-2767 GCA_041494435.1 Anaerolineaceae bacterium
ACGTAATCCTTGAATTTAGTTTCCTTCGAAATTAACCCCCCAGTAAGCCCCCAAAACAGTAATAGGGCAACAGGTCGCAAAAGGATCATGGGTGGATTATGGAAAACGGTGATACCGATATAGCCCAAATATAGATCATGTTGTGGCAAGGTGAATAGATTTATGGGAGCTACCAGCATGAGTACCAGGGTAATCCAGAGCGACCAGGGGATTTCTGCTTTTCTTAGGTGGTTGTAAAGGACGTATCCCAGGAAAAGATAAGCAACTATCACAACGATAAATGCAGCAATAGGATATGCATGGACAAAAAGATAGGAGCCAAAGGTTGGAGAAATGAAGCTAAATACATTAAAGGGAATAAGAGAGCGTACCGCGTTCAAAAGAATTATGTATATAAAGTGAGGTTGAGAGGTAGTTCCCGTCTGAAAAAAGGTATCCGCCAGTGCGTAATATCCGAAAAAATCACCGTGGAGAAGATAGACCACAGTGATTGGGCCGAAGATTGCCAAAACGAGAACAGCTAAGAGAAAATAGGGATTTCGAACGAATTGTACGAAACGAGAGGGGGTTTTCTGTTTTTCCATTTGGGATCGAAAGGTCAGAGAAGGTGTTGAAAATTATAGCATAACCACTGCATTTACCAGTTGGTGCGCTATTGATTAGAAATAACCTTTTTCACTGAGCGGTAAATAATAGGTATTACCCCACGTTCTGTATAGATTGCGGATAGTATAATGGGGTGGTTTAATAGAGGCTTATTCTGGTAACAAGGTCAATTCATGGCGGATCAACTTAACCTCTCCCTGATTTTCCCGGCTTATAACGAAGCCAGGTCCATTACCAATACCCTCAATGAGGCTGTGGAATATCTTGAGAATCGTCACATCACTTATGAGATCATCGTTTCAGTAGATGGGACAGACGGTACCAGGGAGATTGTTGCTGAATTATCCAAAACTAATCCGAGGATAATAGGAATCGGGTCTGCAAAACGCGCTGGAAAAGGCAGGGGCATTCGCAATGCGGTTGCCATTGCCACTGGGAAGTGGATTGGGTTCTCGGATGCGGACAACAAAACCCCCATTACAGAAATGGATAAATTCATTCCTTTGCTGGATCAAGGAATAGAGATGGTCATTGGCTCCCGGGGAAGCAGTCAATCCGTTATTGAACGTCCTCAACCTTTGTATCGCCGCATAGGTGCCAAAGGATTCGCTCTGTTTATGCACGTTATAACGGGTCTCTGGGAAATCGTGGATACTCAATGTGGGTTCAAATTCTTTCAAGCTGAAATTGCCAAGGATCTTTTTTCGCGCCAGCGGATTGACGGATATATGTACGACGTCGAAATCATCTATTTGGCAAAAAAAGCCGGATATCGAATGGCTCAGGTACCAATTCGTTGGCGCGATGATGGTGACAGCCGCCTACAACTCCTCAGCGGAAATATTCGGAATGTAAGGGACGTGATCTCGATTCGCTTCAGGAATTATTCCCCTCCTGCCGTCAAAGTTTCTCAAGCGAAAATCCTTACTCCGTAATTGCTTTCAATCGAACTCAACCATTTTCAAAAGAACCCATTAATAGGATGCAAAGAGATTTCATGATAGCATTACTATGAATTTGATGCATCCGGAAGTGTCATGGGGCAGGTGATTTATCGTTATTCCTTGTAGAATTATTAGATAATCACCTGAATTTTCGTCAGGATACTTTATGCAGAACCCAAAATGGCCAAAAACATTTTCTCCTCTCACCGAGGAACAAAAACATATATCAGATGATTTTATGGCCTATTGGCATCAAGTTCTACCAGCGAAATACAACATCATCGAAGAATTTAACCATAACTATCCAATCAAGCATGCACCGAATGAATTTGTACGTACTTTGGAAATTGGTGCAGGACTCGGAGAACATCTCAAACGCGAGTCACTTACAACGGACCAGCGCAAGAACTATTATTGTTTGGACATTCGTCCGAATATGGTGGATGCATTTCAGAAAACATTTCCAGACGTGAAAGCGATCGTTCATGATTGCCAGAAACCTTTGGTCGATTATAAGGACGGATATTTTGACCGTATCCTTGCCATCCATGTCCTGGAGCATTTGCCGGATTTGCCCTCAGCAATCCGCGAGGTATATCGGTTGGTGAATAAGCAAAAAGGAGTATTCTCGGTTGTCATCCCTTGTGAAGGCGGGTTGGCTTATGGTATCTCCAGGAGAATCTCAGCCCAGCGCATTTTTGAACAACGTTACAAACAGTCATATCAGTGGTTCATCAAACGGGAACACATCAATCTCGCGGATGAAATACTGGAGGAATTGGATCCTTATTTTGAAATTAAACAAAAAACCTTCTTCCCCTTCAGTTTTATCCCGGTTCAAACTTTGAATCTGGTAATTGGGTTTAATTTGAAACCCCGCCCAAGTCCGTTATTGGTGAGTGAATGATGATGAATAAACCTTTGCATTATTTCGTTACTGGTTGTGCCGGTTTCATTGGAAGCAACCTGGTAGACCGGCTGCTTGAAGAAGGTCACTCCGTTGTGGGTTACGATAATTTTTCGACCGGGCAAGAGAAGTTTCTTGAAAAAGCAATTCTTTCTCCCAGCTTCAAGCTTATTCGTGGAGATATGCTTGACCTTACGACATTGACCGAGGCCATGCAAGGCACTGAATTCGTTTTCCATTTAGCTGCCAATGCAGATGTACGTTTTGGCACTCAGCATCCCCGGAAAGATCTGGAGCAAAATACCTTCGC
>JBGQAS010000192.1:0-4777 GCA_041494435.1 Anaerolineaceae bacterium
GACACCGGGATGATTGCATCGGATATCCCTACGATCGTTTATGGTCTGCGTGGATTGGCCTACTTTGAACTCCGCGTTTTTGGTCCCGCCCATGACCTTCATTCCGGGGTTTTTGGTGGCATCATTCACAATCCGGCAACTGCACTGTGTGAGATCATCGCAGGTATGCATGACAAAGATAACCGGGTCAACCTGCCTGGTTTTTATGACAAGGTCAAACCCATTTCAGCCGAAGAGAAAAACGAATTGGCCAGGCTCCCACTGGATGACCAATATTATCTGAAACAAACGGGTTCTCCGAAGATCTGGAACGAAAAAGGATTTACCTCCACGGAAAGTGCTGGAGCCCGTCCCACGATGGATGTGCATGGTTTGCTATCCGGGTTCACAGGTGAGGGTTCAAAAACTGTCATCCCAGCCCATGCGATGGCAAAAATCTCCTTCCGTTTGGTCCCTGACCAGGATCCGGAAGAAGTTCACCAACAACTGATCCAGTATTTGAAAAAGAATGCTTCACTGTCCATCCGCTGGGAGTTGATCCCTATGGGGCATGGACCTGCCTGCATCGCAGACCGGAAATACCCTGCTGTTCAGGCACTGTATAAAGCCTTGAAAACGGTCTGGGGCAAAGACCCAGTTTACAAACGCGAAGGTGGCAGTGTCCCCATTGTCTCGGACATGCAGGAACTCTTGCATATCAACTCTGTATTAACCGGGTTTGGATTGCCGGACGACAATATCCATGCTCCCAATGAAAAATTAGACCTCCCTACCTGGTATCATGGAATTGATACATTAATTCATTTCTTTTTCAACCTATAAGATGACAGACACTAAATTGAGACTTCCCAATTACGGGGGGCAGGCATTAATCGAAGGTGTTTTAATGCGCGGAAAGAAAAATGTTTCCGCCGCTTTCCGTCTCCCCGATGGAACCATCAAGACTGTCAGTGAACCTTTAAAAGGAATTTACACCAAGGGATTATTCAAGATCCCCTTTGTTCGCGGTCTCTTATTGCTCTGGGATTCATTGATCCTTGGTATGAATTACCTCACCATGTCGGCTAATGAGCAGACCAAGTCGGATGAGAAAATCGAAGGACCGACGCTGATTCTCACTGTGATCTTTTCATTGATCGTTTCTGTTGCTATTTTCTTTGTGGCACCTGCCGCTGTTAGTCGTTGGTTGGGAGGGTTATTTAACTGGAAACCCATCTGGATCAACTTGTTGGAAGGTTTGATCCGGCTCATTCTCATCCTCATCTATCTCTGGGCAATTTCGTTTATGCCCGATATCAAGCGCGTGTTTCAATATCACGGTGCAGAACATAAAACGATAAATGCTTTTGAAGCTGGTTCGGATCTAAGCAAAGAAGATGTGATGAAATATTCAACTCAGCACCCTCGCTGTGGCACCTCTTTTTTGTTGACGGTCGTCGTAATGTCGATCTTGCTATTTTCACTGATGGGCAAATTGACGTTCTTATGGACGATCATTTCGCGGATTGTTCTCATCCCTGTGATTGCCATGGTTGCTTATGAATATATCAGGCTGATGAGTCGTTTCTTAGATTCACCCATCGTAAAAACTCTGTTTTGGCCAAATCTTGCTCTTCAAAAGTTAACTGCCTACCAACCATCTATTGACATGGTGGAAGTCGCAATTTCGGCTTTCAAACGAATGCAAGAAGAGGAAGCGAAATAATCCTCAAGGAAAAGTGAAAAAGCTTTTCTCAGTTTTAATCTATATTCTCGTTGGTTTTATGCTTGGAGGAGTGATTTTATTGTTAAGCCACACTTTCCAAGGAAAACCTATTGCTCTGCAACCATCATCCACTCCCAAACCCATCAATGTATACATCACCGGGGCGATCCAAAATCCGGGTGTTTATCAACTTGATTCTGAATCAAGATTGGATTCCTTGATTGACCTTGCCGGAGGATTGAAACCTACTGCAGATCAGACGCAAATCAACCTCGCAGCCCTTTTATATGATGGACAACACATTGTCATTCCTGATATTCATGAAAATGAAATACCAACCATTGATCAACTTCATCCTTTGAACATCAATACTGCCACAGTTTCCGAATTAGATCTTCTCCCTGGTATAGGTTCAGCCAAAGCCAGTGCGATAATTACGTATCGAGAGCAAAATGGTCTCTTTTCCAAGGTTGAAGACATCATGCTTGTGCCCGGGATCGGAGAAGGGCTGTTTTTACAAATCAAACCATTCATTACGGTTAGTGATATCATTCCGTAGAGTGAGGATAGAATGGCTCTAAAAACTACCTTGGAAGAAAAATTAAAAGATGCCATGCGGAATAACCTCGTCACCGAGAGGAATACCATCCGAATGGTCTTGACCAGCATTAAATTGGCAGAAGTGGAACGAGGGAAGGCTCTTGAAGATAACGAAATTGTCGCCATCCTTCAAAAAGAAATAAAAATGCGCAAAGAAACCATTCTGGAAGCTGAAAAAGGTGCTCGAGAGGATATCATCAAAGCGACTCAGGAAGAAATCGGTGTACTCGAGAATTACCTCCCCAAGCAAATGAGCCAGGATGAGGTTCGTGCAATCATTGCTAAGATCATTACAGACGTAAATGCAGTAGACATCAAAGATATGGGTAAAGTTATGAAGGTGGCAGTCCCGGAGATAGCCGGAAAAGCATCCAACGATCTGATCAGCCAGACCGTCCGCGCGATGCTTACTGAGAAGAAATGATCGAAAAGAAAAAAAAGTCGATTTTTTCCATACGCACATTCCGGATCGTCATTCTGGTGGTAACCAGCCTCTCATCCCTGGCTGCGTTATTATTGCCCATCGCATTGCGGCAATCCCTATATTCCCTCCAGGCAGGTCAAATCGCAACGGAAGATATCCTTGCCCCCAAAACACTGACCTATACAAGTGATTATTTGACGGAACAAGCCAGGACCAATGCTGAAAATCTTGTCCAGGACGTCTATCTCCCTCCTGACCCTCAAATTGCCCGAACTCAAATAGAAAAATTACAGAATGCAATTGCTGAAATCAACCTCATCCGTGTGGACCCGATCCTATCAATTGAGGCTAAAAACACAGCACTCTCTGAATCGAAAGATATTCCCCTCAGTAATAATTCAGCGCAATTTATCCTCTCGCTGGATGACAATACCTGGAATATCCTTTCGCAAGAGGGCCTTCGAGTGCTTGAATTGACCTTGCGTACTTCCATTCGTGACACCCAAGTTGCGCAAGCAACAGAAAATGTCATCAATAACATTAGCTACGTTCTGCCTGATAACGAGCGCAGTTTTGTCGCCAGCTTTGTTTCATCCTTTGTAGTTGCGACAAGTTTGTACAGCGCTGAAGCGACTGCATTAGCGAAACAGTCTGCTCGGGATCAGATCACTCCCATCTCCACTACCTACATCGCTGGGGAAACCATTGTCCTTAGGGGTCAAAAAGTCACTCCTGAAATCCTGGAAGCATTAACAAAATTCGGCTTAATCCAGGCTGCGCGTAATCTTCAGGATATCCTGGCGACTGTAGCCTTGGTTTTACTGCTAACCTTTTTTGTAGTCGTTTATTTCATGCGGCGTAAACTAACTTTTTTTGAAAAACCTGGTTTCCTCCTTGTGCTTTCTGTTCTGTTCCTGTTATTCCTTTATGGTGCCAGGTTCTTTATTCCAAATCGAACCATTGCTCCATTCATCTTTCCCCTGCCCGCATTTGGATTGGTAATTGCTTCTCTGTTCAATTTGGAAGCAGGCATAATCTTTTCGATTTTGTTGAGCGTATTATCCGCTTATGGTCTACAAAATGGACTGGAATTGACTCTGTTCTATGTATTTACCAGCCTTTTTAGCATATTGATCCTGGGACAGGCAAAAAGAATTTTTCATTTTATTTGGTCTGGCTTAATCATCGGTTTTGCCGGTTCAGCCATAATCCTGGCTTATCGATTACCAAATGCAGTTACCGATTGGTTTGGGATATTAACTCTTGTGGCAGCATCCTTCTTTTGTGGACTGGCATCTTCCAGCGTAGCCTTGCTTTTGCATACCGTGATTTCAAATTTATTAGGATTAACCACCCCGCTTAAATTGTTTGATGTTTCACGGCCTGATCATCGTTTGCTGCAGATTTTGCTTCAGCAAGCGCCAGGGACCTACCAGCATTCCCTGATCGTTGCGAATTTAGCCGAACAAGCTGCGGAAAATATCTGCGCAGATCCATTGCTGGCAAGGGTTGGAGCTCTATATCATGACATTGGAAAAACCCCCAAACCTGCTTATTTTATCGAAAACCAAATTCCGGGACAAAAAAATCTCCACGAATCTCTGAAACCTGAAGAAAGCGCCAAGATCATCATCAACCACGTAGCTGAAGGGGTGAAAATGGCGAAGAAATATCATTTACCTTCGCGGATTGTATCCATGATTCAGGAACATCACGGGACTTTGATCACACGCTTTCAATATGGTCGTGCCCTCGAACAAACCAAGAAAATTGATCCGGCAAAATTCAAATACCCTGGCCCAACACCGAGCTCTCGGGAAGCGGGTATTCTCATGCTTGCCGATAACGTCGAAGCGAAAGCCCGCGCAGAAGTCCCTAAAAATGAGTCTGAATTGAAGGATCTGGTAAGCAAAGCAATCGAGTATTGCCAAAAAGAAGGTCAGTTGGACAATAGCAATTTGACCCTCAATAACTTGATTAGGATTTCAGAATCGTTTGTATCCACCTTGAAGAATTCGTATCATCCCAGGTTGCAATATCCAGATCTA
>JBGQAS010000371.1:0-2698 GCA_041494435.1 Anaerolineaceae bacterium
CATATCGATGATGGTTTGCATCTCCTGCGACGCGCGTGGAGTGATGGAAGGAGGCACCACATTAAGGTCCTTCAGATGTTTCTGATATTCCGCGATATGGATCTCAGCTAGTTTCAGAGGATCCATACCCATTTGATTGGCGCGCTGGATGATCTTATCGTCTACATCCGTATAATTCATAACGTGAGTAACCTTAAAACCACGATATTCGAAATACCTGTGGATGACATCGTAGACGAGGGAAGACATGGCATGCCCAATGTGAGCCTTACTGTAAACGGTAGGACCACAGACATACATGGATACTTTCCCGGGTTGAAGCGGGACGAAATCTTCCTTTTTGTGGGTAAGGGTATTGAAAATCCTGATGCCCATTGAAACTACTCCTTATGATTGCTGCCGGAACGCTCTTCCGGTCGGGCGAAGATCATACGCCCTGCAGCAGTTTGCAAAATTTTTGTAACTGTAACCAGGATATCCTTATCCAGGTACTCCTTGCCATTTTCCACAACCACCATTGTGCCATCGTCCAGGTAACCCACACCCTGGTTATGCTCCTTGCCTGTCTGGATCACCCGGATGGCCAGCGTCTCTCCCGGCAGCATGATGGATTTCACCGAGTTAGCGAGATCATTAATATTCAATACCGAAATCCCCTGAAGCCCGGCAATCTTGTTCAAATTGAAATCGTTGGTGAGGATGGTGGCATGCAATTTTTTACCGAGGAGGATCAATTTCTCGTCCACCTCTTTCACGCCTTCCACATCTTCCTCCAGGATCTGTACTCCTAGGCTGTCGTCTTTCTGGATTGCCGACAATACATCCAAACCGCGACGACCCCGTTGCCGCCTTAAGATATCCGATGAATCAGCTATGAATTGCAGCTCGTTCAATACAAATTTGGGAATCATCATCCGCCCGGGAAGAAAACCGGTACGGCTGATATCCGTTATGCGGCCATCGATGATCACACTGGTATCCAATAGAAGAATCCGCTCCGCGTGTGATGACAGGTTGGATAATTGCTTGCCAAGGGGAATCTTCCCGATGGATTGGATGAGCGAATTAATGTCGTTTTGCCGAAGTACGAAAACGGAGACACCCAGGTAGCCGAATAGAACCGCCCCGCCGATGGGCAAAATCGTTCCAAACGGAGCCGGTAGCAAAGAAAGGGGAAAAGCAAGCAAGGCAGCAACGATCAATCCAGAAATCAGCCCAATAAGTGCAGAAATCAGCGCACCTGCTGATATTCCGGTCAACCATTTTTTAGCTGTGCGAACGGGACGGGTGGTAAAAAAAGGAGTCAGAATAAGTCCAAAAAGCACGCCCACCAGCCCGATCAGGAAGGAATATTCTTCGATGGAAAAGTTCGCTTTCACCCCGGAAGCGATGGCGCTTTGCCCCAATTGAGCACCGTAGTAGGTGCCAATGATGGCAAAGACCACCATTCCAATTAATCGGACAACTAAATCAGCACTCATACGTAATCCCTTCATCTTCTATGTTAAAGTGCTAGACAAACTAATCTCACTACCCAATTCAATATATCATGTTCGATAAACTCAGTCAAATTTCCAGGTTGCATCTTAAAATTACTTGCAAACAGCCTTCTTCGGCGTTATACTTTAATGGATGGGGCTCGAGAAATAAGTTCCGGTTAAGCCCCAAATCCATATCCCCAAAATTCTCTTCAGGAGGAGAAAAAAGATGTATAAGAAAGTATCAGTAATCTTAGCAATTGTTATGGTGTTGGGGCTAGTCTTGGCTAGCTGCGCACCGAAACCCGGTGCTGGTTTCAAAGCCTGCGAAGTGACCGACATGGGTGGTGTTGATGATAAATCCTTCAACGCTGCCGGCTGGTTGGGTGTAACAAGCGCAGTGAAGGATTATGGAATCCAGGGCGTCTATCTGGAGTCAAAGCAACAGACAGACTACGCCAATAATATTAATGCCTTCCTAACCCAAAACTGCAGCATCATTGTCGCCGTAGGCTTTTTGCTCGGCGATGCCACCAAAGCTGCCGCCGAAGCCAACCCGAACCAGAAGTTCGCCATCATCGACTTCAGCTACGATCCGGTACTCCCGAATGTCCGCGGCAATGGTTCCAAGATTGACCAGGCTACTTTCCTGGCTGGTTATCTTGCCGCTGGCATGACCAAGACCGGCAAAGTTGCCACTTATGGTGGTATGCAGTTCCCCGCGGTCACGCTCTTCATGGATGGTTTCGTATTTGGTGTCAATGAATACAACAAAGTCCATGGGACCAGCGTGACAGTTTTAGGTTGGGATACCGCAACCCAGACCGGTTCCTTCACAGGTGACTTCAGCAACACTGACAATGGCAAGACCGTTACCTTGGCCTTCCTTGATGAAGGTGCTGACATCATTTTGCCTGTTGCCGGACCTGTTGGTCAGGGTACTTTGGCTGCATTGAAGGAACGCGGCACTGGTTTGATGATCGGTGTCGATACTGATTGGTCGTTGTTCTACACGGATTCTCAGGACATCATCCTCGCCAGCGCATTGAAGAAAATCGATGTCTGGGTAAATCAGACCATCAAAACCGTCATCGACGGAACCTTCACCGGTGGCACCGATATCGGTGACCTGCAGAACGGTTTGGTTGGCCTTGCTTACGGCGTGAAATGGGACAGCCAGATTCCCGCAAGCCTCAAGACCGAAATTGATGGACTTAAGG
>JBGQAS010000374.1:0-2661 GCA_041494435.1 Anaerolineaceae bacterium
AAGGGTATCGTCTTGTTTGGGATACAAGCTTGTAACTACGGGTGGGGTGTTATCAACTGTGACCTGGATGACCGAGCTATCAAAGGTTTGATCCTGGTGAAGGACGATCAATTGAACGGCATACAAACCACTCAACCCTTGCGTGTCCCAGGTTGCCAGCAAGGCATTTGAAACCGGTGAAGTAAGGGTCCCACCCGGCTTGGACCATGAGGTGGGGTCAATGCCCTGACCCACTTCGACCCAGGCGTTTTTGAAATTCTTCCCGCCTGCTGTTCCGCGGATTTCCACCTTGCCCGAAATCACCGAAAACATCGCGGGTTGCCCGATTTGAACCTGGGGATTGGCTATGGTCACAGGCACCTGGTCGTATTCAGTGGGTGGGAGAGCGATCCCTGCTGTGGATGCCCATGCGCGGTCGTCAGGTGGGACGATCATGAATAATTTCTGTTCCATCAGGGTGGGGGAAGTAAAAATTGTAGCAAGCCTTCCGGTTTCCTTATTGATTGAAATCTTTTCGTAAAGGTTGTCTACCTGGGCGGGTTCGTTCCCGTTGAGGAACACTTCCGGTACCGTTTGGGGACACGCGGAAGTGGGCAGCAAGCCTGACGGGTCGCACACGGCGACTGTGCTAATACCGTTTGGTGTGCTCCAACCCAGGATGGGTAAATTTATATGCGCTTGGATCATGATGGCTTGCCAGATATCCCCGGCATCCTGTGCTTCGAGCCTAACGGGGCTGGAGGCATCGGGCAGACCCAGCCAGACCAACGTCACCCGTTGCGGAGTGTAACCCACTGCCCAGGCATTTTGTCCATCGAATGTCTTGCCCAATTTCACCCCGGCGGGTCGGTTGATGGAAGGCGAAATTTGCTGCCACGCGTCGGATGGCCAACCCTGGCTGTCACTCAGTACATCGTGGATAAGAAAAGCCAGTTGCGAGGAGAGCATAGGTTGGGATTCAGTCGTTGGCGACCAGAAGGGTTCGCCTTCCGAATCCAGTACGTTGATCACACTTACGGCAGCCAGGTTTTGGTTCGCCACCGAACGCCACCCTGATATGCTCCCCAGGTTTGCAAACACGGAATATGCCTGGGCCAATTTCAAAGGGGAAAGAGAACCCCCTGAGTAAAGCAAGTTGCTTGACGAACTCGATTGCGCGAGTTCTGCGATGCCAAAAGGTTCCACCAGTTTCCAGACAATATCCAACCCCAACTGATCTTGGACTTGAGAAACCGGGCGCAGCAAATCTTCCCCCAAGGCAATCCGAAAGCGTACTGGTCCTTGATAAGCCTCTTGTGGGATTTGCGAGTTGGTTCCTGTATCAGAAGAAGGGATATCCCATAAGAGGCTGGCGGGAGAAAAACCTCTTGAAAAGGCTGCAGTTGCCACGAACGGGGAGAGGGTCGAACCTGGAGAATGAGCCTGGAGGGAATTTCCAAACGAATTCAACGATTCATCTGCAACCAGCGCCAGGAGCTGACCGGTTTGTGGATCCAGGATCACAACACTTCCACCCAGGTTTTCAGGATAGTTGGAACGAAGAGAATGAATGGGTACAAGCCATTGATCTGCCTGGCAGGGTTTTCCCGAAGGGAGGGAAAAATCATTGGGTTTCATTTCCAATTGGCTCAACCGGGTCTGCAGGACACAAACAGATTGCTCCTGTAAATCCACATCCAGGGTGGAAACTATGGTCAATCCACCTCGCTCCAGGCGGTGATCCGTGAAGGAACCGGTTAACTGGGAAGCCAATAACTGGGTGAAGCCTGTGAAAAGGGTCGGGGGTGTGACCGGCTCGTTTGTAAATGCCAGGTTTTCCGCCCGGGCTTGAGCGTAATCGGACTGGGCAAGTTTCGCCTCGACGAACAAGCGGGTCAGCAATTGCTCCTGCAGGACCTTTGATTGTTCCGGTGCATCCCAGGGATTCAGGGCGGGAGAGTTGGCAACGGCTGCCAGCAAAGTTGATTCGGAAATATCCAATTCACTGGCAGATTTTCCCAGGAATGCTTGAGCAGCTTCTTCAACCCCCAGGATATTATGACCAAAATACAGGCTGTTCAGGAACCATTCCAGGGTTTGTTCCCGACCGTACACTGCCACAATCTGGATCGCCAGCAATCGCATGCGCAAGGATTTGGTTGTCCCTTCAGGCTCATTCCATAGCAGCAGATCGTGCACGAGATGTTCTGCAATGGTCGAAGGAGTTAGGTCGGTCAAATGGTCGATACGCATCCCGGGACTGCTCCAAAAATCAGGCTGGAATGCCTGGATAAAAATCTCCAGGAGAGCTGGGCTGAAATGCTGCGAGGCATCCTTCGAAGCAGATAAAAATTTTCGCACTAACGTCCCAGTGCCCAATTGATCAATTTGGACCTGGGCAGTACGATCGAGGATGTGAGTGGGTTGCAACAGGCTGCCCGACGTGGGGTTCAGCATTTGAGGCAGCTGGGAAATATCCGGCAAATTCCGGGAAGCGCTTCCCAGGATCACTCCCGCCCAAACTAGTAGCATGGTCAAGCCCACTGCCAGAAGAGCGGCAAAGGTCAGGAATACCTTCCGACCCAGGACGCTGGTAGAACGTTGAGCGCGTCGGATTTTGGCTTGTCTATTTTGAAGGACGTGGGTGACCCGCAGGGAACGGCTGTGCATGTTTCATCACGG
>JBGQAS010000154.1:0-5352 GCA_041494435.1 Anaerolineaceae bacterium
ATGGTGCCATTTCGAAGCCACCATGAATCCTCCCCGGGCATTGATCCAGGAAATTCCGACAATCATACCAAACAAGGTTCCCGCTATGGTAAAGATGCCGGTGATATCAATGGGTACGATGCTAATCGTAGGAAAGGCTTTGGCTGCATTTGCCAACCAGTCACTAGGGACGACATACCCGGCAAGAGAACTGGCAAAGAGCAATTCGATTGCAATGAGAACACACGAAAACAGGAAACCGATCACGATTTGAAGAGGAAGGGAGATCGTTTTCCACAAGCGGATCACGGGTTTTTCCAGGAGGACGAACACAATCAGGAAAATTACACCAATTAGCAGACCACCGATGACATCCGAGATAAAATGGACTCCGAGATAGATCCTGGAGAAGGCAATCCCCAAAGTAATGAGAATCGCTGCAATCCAAACCCAAATCCGTTTTATCCAGAGTGCCACGCGGTTCCAGATCATAGCTGCACTTTGGGAGTGACCAGATGGGAAACCAAATGATGTCTCGCTTGCCAGCCCTTTTACCCGGGGGTCAAACCAATAGGGACGTGAACCTTGAAATGCATATTTCAACCAACCGTTAAGACTGGATGAGGAAAGGATTAAGAATCCCAACCTTAATCCCAAGCCAGTGTCCAAACACCAGAAAATGACCGGCATTGCCAGCAGAAAAAAGTCCTCTGTTCCCAGGTAGGAAAGGCCTTTCATGATCGGAGTCAACCAAGCGCCCAGGTTTTGAATGAAAAGAATGATGGGAATTTCTGAAGGCCACAACGTGCTCATTGGTTTTACCCTTGATTTTCAGCAAAATGGACTATGTTATTATTGTACCTTGAAAAATGAAACCACAAGCGCATTCGCGTTGGGACACAGGCTCCGTCATTCGTTTATTGGCGGTTTTGGGTTCGGTGGGGCTATATCTGAGCTTAACCCAATGGGCTGAACATCTTGAATTAGCCTTCATATTGATCCTGGCAGGAGTTCTAATTGGAGCCTTTGTTGGAACCAGCCGATTTACGTCTTGGGAAAGCACAGGTTTTGCATTTGTTCTGGGGACTTCCTTCGTTTATTTTTTGGGGGCCAGTGCTCTGTCCATTCCAGCGAACCTTCTGAACCGGCAATTCAACCTTGTGTTGATTCTAGGACAGGGGATTGCGGAACTAATTCACCATCAACCCGTGTCCAATACGTTGCTATTCCTGATCGCTGTCATGAACACCTGCTGGTATCTCGGTTATTTTGGCGGATTCAGCTTGATCCGTAGAACCCAACCGTGGATCCCTATCGGGTTCGCAGGAATTGCGATTGTAATCATAGACTTGTTCTTGACTTCTGCAAAAAGAAGCGGGACAGTTTCTGCCATTTTCTTCTTTTTTATCCTTTTATTGATTACCAGGATCTATTTTTCACGTTCCAAGGAAAGATGGCAAAAGGAAAATATCCTTTTCGATCCCGAAGCTAAATTTGATCTAAACCGTTTTGTCATTATTGCAAGCCTGACCATTATTCTTTTCTCCTGGACGATCCCCATCGCAATAAGAGCATTCACCCCAGGTACCATTGAACAATTAAAATTCCATGCCTACATGGAAAAGATCACCCAGCGCTGGAATAATTTCTTTGCTCCATTGAACCAATCGGATGATTTGACCATTTACTCGTTTGAAGACCTTTTAACAATTGGAAATAAGGCTCCAAGTAGCGAAAAAATTCTTTTCACTGTACAAACAGATATTCTGCCACCAAGCGGAACTAACTATTATTGGAGAGCTCGATCCTATGATTCATATGATGGCAACAATTGGTTCAATTCTGAAATATCACATGAGGTCTATTCTTCAGGCAGTCAGTTAACCCCAATCCCCAATGCTGGAAATTCCCAACCAGTTCAATTCTCATTCCGAGCCGGTGCTAGGATAGGCATTTTCTTTCAAGGAGGTCTCCCGGGGACTATTTACCAATCCGGGACGGAAGTATTTAACCCAACCTCAGCAAATGAAAAAGATGTCATCGCCGTACTCCCGGACAAAACGATCGAAGTTGGATCTTCCTATTCTGCCGACGGGTGGGTAGTCTCTCCAACCATATCTGAAATGGAGAATTCCTCCATCGATTATCCCTCCTGGATAACTAATCGATATCTATCCATCCCCTCAATTGTGCCTGAAAGGGTGAAGCAATTGGCGAAAGAAATCACTTCACAAGCCACCAATCCCTATGCCAAAGTTCAAGATATAACCATGTATATACGCTTGAATATGCATTATTCAAACAGTATCCCAGAGCTTCCCGAAGGAAGGGATCTGGTTGACTGGTTTTTGTTCGATTCAAAAGAAGGTTTTTGTTCACAATATGCCTCTGCTGAAGTCATTTTGCTCCGATCCTTGGGAATCCCCGCTCGTTTAGTGGTTGGTTATGCCCAGGGAACGTTTTCGCAAAAAGGGCAAACGTATACCGTGCGTGCGAACGACAGTCATGCCTGGCCAGAGGTGTATTTTACGAATTTAGGTTGGGTTGTATTTGAACCCACTGCCATAATCCCTCAGCAGGTATTTCCAGAGGGGATTCCAAACTCAGACCAGACGGCAACAACTACCCCTCAGGTAACGGAAACTTTACCTTTCCCATATACTGTTGTGCGCACTACAAAAAATCAAGGGTTAGGGATCAATTTAAATGGTACGGAAATATTATCCTGGGTCTTGAAGATTGTCATAATTATCCTAATCCTCTGTTCAGTGATTATTATTTTTCTTTTTCTCAGGCGGCAAACGAGAAGAGGAAGATTTACCATTCCTGCTCTCCTAGATGAGTGGATAAGCACAAATGGAGGAACGACTCCCCAATGGATAAAGAATTGGGAGAATTCTCTTCAAATGCAAACTATTGAGAAGCATTTCAGGATTATCAGCGTGGAATTGAAAAAACTTCATCAACCTATTCGGATTTCAGAAACACCTCAAGAACAGATTAAGCGGTTGATCGCATTAATTCCAGAAATTGCTTCCCCTGCTCAAAACCTGCTTAGGGAATATGAAAAGAGCATCTACGGCGGGCAGAAACCTTCCTTGAAGGCAAGCCAAAAGTCAATTCATGAAATCCGAGGGATTAGTTTCCGATACCATTTCAAGCAGATTTTTCACAAAAGAAATTCAGCTAAAATCGGAAAAACTAGGTAACGAGAATTACAGCTTTCCGCATGGTTTCCAACCGGGCGTCAGCAAGACCGGGCAAGGCATCGAAAATAGAAGGTGGTGTGACTCCTCCAGCCATTAACGACGCTGTAACTAATCCAGATAATGTTCCTTCAAGAATGTCGTAAGTTTTCTGGTAACCAAATAAAAAGCCACCTGCAAAGGCTGCATCAGTCCCAAGAGGATATTGCGGCTGAACGGGATAAGCCGGTATGATCCAGCGTTTCTGGGATGGCTTATCCATGATCCAATATGCCAGTCTATCTTTATTGATAATTACTGCTTTCAGTCCAAATGAAAAAAGGGTTTCGATAGAGTCCCATAATGATTTCTGTGGCTCATTGAATAGGGACTGGATATTCTTCTCAGAAATCAAAAGGACGTCCAAGTTCTTAAGGATTAGGGTCCAATCATTCCAAAACCGAGGGTACATGGATTCATTCGTTGGAGCCAGGACGAACTTTTGGATGGTTCCTTTGGTTAGATGACTCAAGATAGCAATCTGCGAGGAAAGGTCTTCCGGTAAAACCAGCGCAATTTCTGAATGTAAAAATTGGTAGGGAACTTCTTTTTCCTGGTATGTAGGAGTAAGCTGGTTATCTTTGTATCCATCAAAATTGAGAAGCGTTTTTGGGAATTCAGTACCAACTCGCGAGTAATGGGCCAAAGGTCTATCAGTTGTATACGAACCATCCCTGTCAACTGCACAAAATGATCTCTGTTCGAAAGATGTCTCTTTTTGAATGATGCCTGAGACATCTCCATCCATCTTTTTCAACCAAGTCAATAATTCCTTTGGAAAATCGGCGCTCAAACGGCTGATCAAACCAATAGATTGCTCCCAGTATCGAAGACCTGCATAGGCATAAGTCAAATTACCACCCAGGAAATCGTTAAATACCACCCCAGCCGAAGATATTACAAATTCCCTTTGAATTTGCCCGGAGATCAGATATTTTGGATTTATGGATTGATAAGGTAAGTTTCTTTTTCGAACAGATGAAACTTTAGTTCCCAAAATTCACCTGTATCTTACTTTCTACTGCTGCCTAAATCAAGAAATTGACGGATGACACCAATAATTGCCAAGCCAATATTCACTCCATGCGCTGGTGTGATGTTAGGCTTGTCATTGGTTTTTTCATTCTGGCGTACAAGCAAGAATGCTGTTGCGGCTCCCAATAACGCACCCAGCCCGGTTCCGATAATAATTGATCGTACTTTCCAATCTTTCATAACTCCCTCAAAAAAACTCAAACTATTATTTTTTGTGAATGAACTTACTTTCCAACAGTTTGAAAGCTGATTTCAATTGTGAAAACAACGTTTCAGAAAAGATGGTTATATTTCCTGTGATAGTGGAAACTCGACGAATTCGGGCCAGATTGACCACAGAAAAAGAACTCGCCTTCGCCAACCAGACAGGCATCCGATTCGCCAACTTTTGAATCCCAATCATTCCAAACAGTAGAAAGAACAAGAGCAGGAAACCAATCAACATCATGAGAATCGCCAAAAGCACAATGGCAATTTGAGACCACATCGAAATTTGCGTATTTCCATTGGTGGTCGAAAAGAGGATCAGCCCAAATAAAGCCAGGACCAGAAATATACCCAAGAATAAGGGGAACCAAATAGTCCAGAGGGAGGGAACTTGCTTAATTGGAGGCTTTCTAAAATCCATTAGTTTATTGTAGCATTGATACTTCAACTTGCGAAATTAACAGATTATATGTGAAAACTTGTTACCGCATCTGCAACTTGCTCAAGTTCGTTATCCGATAAATCATAAAAGAAAGGCAAGCGCAATAATTGATCGCTGATCCTTTCAGTAACGGGACAGTCACCTGGTTTTCCTCCGAAATGTAGACCCATATCTGATAAATGAAGGGGGAGGTAATGAAAAACTGCATCTACTCCACTATCCTTCAAGTGCTTGATCATGGCTGAACGTGTTTCCAGATTTGGGAGCAGAAGATAAAACATGTGAAAGGACTGATCGCATCCAGATGGAACTATTGGCAGGCGCACACCTTCTTTTTCAGACCAGCTTTTCAGATTTTGGTTATAGAAGCTCCAGATATGCTCCCGCTTGGCTTGAATCTTCTGCCAATTTTCTAGCTGCGCGAAGAGAAATCCACCCAGGATG
>JBGQAS010000026.1:0-11270 GCA_041494435.1 Anaerolineaceae bacterium
ATCTTCCCGAGAACGTGCAGCCATTCTTCGGCAGGGGGGTTGCCATCCCCGGGCACCCATTGGATTCCCTTCAATTGCTTGATCCCCAGGAGCATGTCCAGATGTTTGATCTGACCCTTGCCATCCATGTGATACATGGCAAAATTCATCTTCTTGCAGGATGCTTCCAGCTCGGGGAGGACAAACCTTTCGAACATTTTTGGCGAGATCATATACGAGAAATCGCTCTGCAATAGATAACCCGCCCTGGAAAAAGTATCGGCCCCCAGCAGGAAGTGCCTTTACTCGCTGGCATGATGATCTTGGTCAGTTCTTCGAAGTATAGATGCCAGAGGTCATGGATCTTCCAAACCAGTTTTTCTACGCGGTCCGGTTCATCGATCAGATCCTGGAGTAGCGCTTCGGTGCCACGCAAACTCGCCAGAACGTCCAGCGTTCCTCCCAGGTCGGTGTGCCCGATGGAAACCCAATCCCCCCAGCGTTTGACCGCTTTCTGAGTAATATCGAACACTCGCTTCCACCAGAAATTGTTTTTATCAAAGGTGGGATTAATTTCTGATAGTTCATTTTTCGGAAGGGGAGTGAACCAGGCAGTATCCGGGGAGGACTGGACTCCGGATCCCAGGAACCCAGCAGCGATGCCGGGTCCGAAGTTCGGCCACCACTTGGGGAAGGTATCCGCCTGGCAGGTCATCCCGTTGATGTAGGCTTGCTGCCGATCCAGAATAGCATCGGCTTTCATTTTGGGTGGATAGTTTTCCAGGAATTCCAGCGAGAACCCTCCAGAGTTATCGAAGAAGACCAGGTTGCGGTTCAAGCTGCCATCAAACCATTCTTTGTAATCCCGCCAGGTTTTTTCCCATTGAGCGGGAGAAAACAAGGGTTTCGTGGGTTTGACCACATCCGGGCTTTCTTTTCGTCCCAATATTCCCAGGAAATTGGATTTCTTTGGATTTACGAGTAGGGAGAATGAAATTTCCCCGGCTTCCACCGTCCCAAGCGTCATTTTGACTTTCCCATTTTTCGGCGGGATAGCGAATACCGATAACGTCGCTTGGCTGCCTGCTGAAAAAACGAAGGGATGCTCCTTGTTGATCTGTTCGCTGGTAAATTTGTGGTTCTCCGATTCTTGCACACGGATGTTTTCCGGTTGGACCTCTTTGCCATCCAAGCTCAATTTCATCGAAAAAATGTGGGCATCAACCAGGCTGTTCTGCAGGGAAAAGGAAAAGCCATTCTCTTCCTGTTGAAAGGAATTGGGAACCACCAACCGTTGGACGAGAAAATCGGGAATTGCCATAAAGGGACTTTAAGATTATATGTGCAAATCGAAACCAAAGTTCTTTGGGGAAAAACTGACTTGCTTTGTTTCTTGCTAGGCCAAATTTGAATTTACATTTTCTTTCATATAGTTCAAAGACATGGCCACAACCGCAGACCAGGATAATACTTTGAATTCTCCATTTTTCAACGCATCATCAATTTCTTTTCTACTCAAGACAAGTAAGATTTGGTCTTCCAGATCATCGCTATTTGGTTCAGCCACCTTGTTTGCATTCAATGCCAGGAACAAGTACATAGTTGCCATTCCCCTATTTGGATCCAAAATATAGCTTCCCAGGTTGACCCATTGTGAGGATTTATAGCCCATTTCTTCGAGTAATTCCCGCTTTGCTGCGGCTAAGGGTGCTTCTCCAGGTTCCAGCATACCTCCTACAGGTGCCAAGGAAGTCCCCCTTACCGCATATTTCGTTTGCCGAAAGCAAAGGAATTTTTCATCAGAGGTTACTGCAAGTACAATGGCTGCACTTGGAATGATCACCCAAGGCCAATCGGGAATAATCCTTCCATCAGGCAATTTGACTGTGTGACTTTCAACAGTGAGAAATTTATTGAGACGAAGAATGACCTTTTTGGACACCGTTTCCCAAACTCGCAATTCTTTTTGTCTCATTTTGGACCTTCCTGCTTAAGAAACCTTAAGATCATAGATGAATTATAGGTGGAAAACATCTGGAAGACCAAGTTATAGGAATATTATAGATATTTATGTTAAATATTGACCTATTTGACTCAACCTGCTATAATCGCCCTTGTAGGGCGTTTTTCACAGGGAGCGAACAGTCATGAGTGAATTAATCATCAAAAACCTGCATGTAGATGTCGACGGAAAGGAAATCCTGAAGGGATTGAACCTTACCATCCCCATGGGGCAGGTGCATGCCATCATGGGTCCCAACGGCACAGGTAAATCCACCCTGGCATATACCTTGATGGGTCATCCCGGGTACAAGGTCACCCAAGGTGAGGTACTTTACAAAGGCAAGAACATCCTTACTCTTCCCGTCGATGAACGTTCACGGATGGGATTTTTCCTGGCATTTCAATATCCGGTATCCATTTCCGGGGTGACCGTGGCGAATTTCATCCGCACCGCCCTGAATTCACGCCGAAAAGCAATTAATCCAGTGGATAAAGGCATTCCCCTGGTGGAATTCCGCAAACTCTTGAAAGAAAAAATGGAATTCCTCAAAATGGATTCCTCTTTTGCGGGACGTTACCTGAACGAGGGTTTCTCGGGCGGTGAAAAGAAACGCGCAGAGATCTTACAGATGGCGGTCCTGAAACCTGAAATCGCTATTTTGGATGAAACCGATTCTGGATTGGACATTGATGCCTTGCGGATCGTTTCCGAAGGAGTGATGGCATTACGGAATCCCGAAATGAGCATTCTCGTGATCACCCATTACCAACGCATCCTGAACTACATCAAGCCGGATCAGATTCATATCATGATCGATGGCAGGATGGTGGAAACCGGCGGACCTGAAATGGCACTCGACCTGGAACAGCGTGGGTATGACTGGGTACGCGAGAAATATGAAAACGGTCCTTCTACTGGTGTTCAAACCCCGGGAGTTCCAGCTTGAGCGATAAGAACCAAAACGAAATGTTTGACGAACTCGGTTCGCACCGTTATGAATTTAAAGACCCGGAAAAGAATGTCTTTAAATCCGATAAGGGATTAAGCGAGAAGGTCGTTCATCAGATCTCGGAAATGAAAAGTGAGCCGGCTTGGATGCTCGAGTTCCGTTTGAAGGCCTTGGCGCATTATCTGAAACGTCCGATGCCCGGTTGGGGTCCCGATATCACTAACCTGAACCTGGATGACATCTACTATTATGTGCGCCCGGCAGAGATGCAGGGTGCCACCTGGGATGAAGTCCCCGAAGACATCAAAAATACCTTCGAAAAATTGGGCATCCCCGAAGCGGAACGAAAATTTCTGGCAGGGGTGGGCGCCCAGTATGAATCGGAGATGGTGTATCACAGTATTCAAGAGCAATTGCAGGCCAAGGGTGTGATCTTCCTGAGCATCGAAGACGGATTGCGGAAATACCCCGACCTGTTCAAGGAATACTTCAGCACCGTTGTACCAGTGGAAGATAACAAGTTTTCGGCTTTGAACTCTGCCGTCTGGTCGGGTGGTTCTTTTGTTTACATCCCCAAGAATACCAAGGTGGATCTTCCCCTGCAGGCTTATTTCCGCTTGAATTCCGCTAATATTGGGCAATTTGAGCGTTCCCTGATCATTGCCGATGAGGGTTCGCAGGTGCATTACGTGGAAGGTTGCACGGCTCCCCAATATTCCACGAACTCCTTTCATTCGGGAGTAATTGAAATCATAGTCAAGAAAGGCGCCCGGGTGCGCTACACTACGATACAAAACTGGTCGACCAATGTGTACAACCTGGTGACCCAGCGGGCGCGAGTGTTTGGTTCCGGCACGATGGAGTGGGTGGATTCCAACATCGGCTCCAAAGTCACCATGAAATATCCCTCCTGTTACCTGATGGAACCCGGTGCACATGGAGAGATCCTTTCGATGGCTTTTGCCGGCAAGGGACAGGTCCAGGACGCAGGCGGGAAGATGATCCATTTTGCCCCGCACACCTCCAGCAAGATTACCTCAAAGTCCATCAGCAAAGCGGGTGGTCGATCGAGCTACCGCGGACTACTAAAAGTGGTGAAGGGGGCAGTAGGGGTGAATTCGCACATTTCCTGTGATGCGTTACTGCTCGACCCGGCTTCGCGATCGGATACTTATCCAACCATCGAGGTGGACGAAGCAGATGTGAACATCGGGCATGAGGCCACGGTTTCAAAAATTGGAGAGGAAAAGCTGTTTTACCTGATGAGTCGGGGGTTGACCGAAGAAGAAGCCACCACGATGGTTGTATCAGGATTTATCGAACCCCTGGTGAAAGAATTACCGATGGAATACGCCGTCGAGATGAACCGTTTGATCCAGCTTCAAATGGTTGGGTCGGTTGGGTGAGAAATATGGATAAGTCTGCAAATATTATCCCATCCAATCCATCTCTTCCTTCTGTGGATCAATTGGATCTACGAAGAGACCTAATCCCGTTGTCGGGTTTGAAGGAAAGCATTTCTCGGTACCGTTTGCATGCCTGGGAAATCTTCCAAAAGTTGCCCATGCCTGATCGGCGAGTACCTTCCTGGCGGCGGACGGATCTACGCGGTCTCAATCCGGCTGAATTGACATTTGCTTCAAGCAATAATGAAACCCAAGAGGTTATCGAAGGAGCCACGCTGAAGGGTTTGAGTGGCAGAATTTCCATCAACCCGGAAAAAACCAAAATTGAACTCAACGAAGAACTTACCAGGCAAAATGTCGTCCTCTCGGGATTGCTGGAAGCTGAACGTGAATATCCTCAATTGCTGGAATCATTCCTTGGCAAGATAGTCCCCGCTGAAGATGGGAAGATCTCAGCACTAACGAATGCCTTTGCCAATTTTGGGGCGTTTATCAGCGTTCCCAAAGGGATCCAGGTATCCAGCCCAGTTCTATGTGATTTATCCGTGAATAAGGCTGGAAAGGCAAATTTCAGCCACATTTTGATCCAGGTAGGGGAGGAGGCTTCACTCAGCCTTATATTTGATTCGAGTTCTGAGAATCGAACGTCCCAGCAATCCTTGCATGCGGGAAACGTTGAGATCGTGCTCGAAAAGAACGCCAGGCTGAAATTCGTCGAATTGCAGGATTTCGATTCCCAGGTCTGGAACTTGACCCAGGAACGAGCTGTGTTGGGCGAAAAAGCTGAATTGAAATGGATCTTTGGAGTCCTCGGTTCTCAGCTCACCAAAACGACCACGGAGATTTGTCTGAGCGGTGAGGGAAGCAGCGCCAAGAGTTCAGGATTTTATTTTTCGAACTTAGATCAGCATTTCGACCTGGATACCCGCATTCAACACAAAGCCCCTTCGACGACGAGTAATTTCGTTTACAAGGGAGTGCTTCTCGATCAGAGTCGTTCGATATGGCAGGGGATGATCTACGTGGCGCCAGAAGCCGTCAAAGCGGATGGCTACCAGGGAAATCAGAACCTACTATTGAGCCATCAAGCCCGGGCTGATTCCATCCCAGCTCTTGAGATCCTAGCAGATGACGTCCAATGCAGCCATGGGGCGACTGTGGGAAGCCTGGATCCCGATCAATTGTTTTACATGGAAAGCCGGGGGATTTCCAGGCAAGATGCTGAAAAACTCATCGTCGAGGGATTCTTTGCGCCCGTCCTGGACAAGATCGAGAATCCTGAAATAAATCAAACCATTACCAAGGCAATATCATCCAAATTAGAAAGGAACGAATAGTTCTTAATATTCGAATATGCTAGAATGATTTCAACAAAAAAAGACAGGACACCTATGAGTACTTCAAATTTTATGAGACCCCCGATCGCTGAATCAGGATTCCAGGTGGGTGATGCCGTGGAAGTTTATTGCGACCACGATAAGAGTGGTACACGGATTCGCGGTTGGTTGAAAGGGATCGTCGTCCAGGTGGATTACAAAATGGTCGCAGTCCAATTCCGCACGAACGTTTTCCTGACCGACGGTTGGATGGTGCCGGATCATATCCTTTGGTTCCCCGTCCATTCGGAACACATCCGCTTCCCCCTGCACAAATCGTCGAAAGTGGCACTTCCGCGTCCCTTCTAGAGGTCCCATGCTTGATATCCAAAAAATCCGGGTTGATTTTCCCATATTGAAAAGAGAGGTCCGACCAGGTATTCCTTTGGTCTACCTGGATACCACGGCAACGTCACAGAAGCCGATGAGTGTACTCCAGGCGATGGATGATTTTTACATGAATTACAACGCCAACATCCATCGCGGGGTTTATTCTATTGCCGAAGAGGCCACGACAGCCTATGAACGCGCCAGGGAAAAAATTGCCCGCTTCGTTGGGGTGAAAGATCCCCGGCAATTGATCTACACCCGGAACACAACCGAATCCATAAACCTGGTTGCCTACACTTGGGGACATAAGTTTCTCCATGAAGGCGACCTAATCATCGCCACCGAAATGGAACATCACTCCAACCTGGTACCCTGGCAGATGCTGGCAGAGGAAAAGAAACTGAAGTTGGAATTCATCCCCATCACAGATCGGGGTGAGTTGAACCTGGACGAGTACCGGAAGTTATTGGAATTGTCGCCCAAGTTAGTGACTTTCACCCATATGTCGAATGTGCTTGGGACGATCAACCCCGCCAAAGAGATCATCCATTTGGCGCACCAGGCAGGAGCGGTTACGCTGGTCGATGCAGCCCAATCAGTCCCGCATTTCCCCGTCGATCTGACCGACCTCGATGCGGATTTTGCCGCCTTTTCAGCGCATAAAATGCTAGGTCCCACAGGTATCGGGATATTGTTTGGAAAGACCAAGTTACTCGAAGCAATGCCTCCTTTCATGGGTGGTGGTGACATGATTGCGAAAGTGCAGTTACGCGGTTTCACCACGAATGATCTGCCATACAAATTTGAGGCCGGTACTTCTGCAATTGCTGAAGCGATTGGATTTGGCGCTGCCATCGATTATCTGAATGCTGTTGGCATGGTAAATGTTGCTGCGTATGAACAGGAAATTGTGAAGTACGCCATCCCGAAGTTAGTGGAAATCCCCGGGGTGAAAGTCTATGGCCCTCCCGCAGAAAAAAAGGGCGCAGTGATTGTATTCTCGATTGAAGGCATACACCCGCATGATGTCGCTCAGGTGCTGGATGAAAATGGGATTGCTGTCAGGGCGGGGCATCATTGCGCCATGCCCCTCCACCAGAAGCTGGATTTGCTTGCATCAACTCGTGCGAGCTTCTACATCTATAACACCAAGGAAGAGGTTGATTTCTTGGTGAAGGGCATCCAGAAAGTCATCGATTATTTCAAATGAGAGAACCGAACCATGGATGATTTATATCGAGAACTGATCATTGAAAGATACAAGAACCCTCAATTCAAGGGGACCCTGGATCCGCACGATTATAGCTTCACGGATGAGAATCCATTGTGCGGGGATGAGATCCGCATCGATTTGCGCCTTGGGGAAGATCAGAGGGTAAAGGAAGCAGCTTTTTCTGGGCATGGATGTGCCATTTCGCAAGCTTCCGCCGATTTGCTCTTGGAATCCATCATTGGCAAAACCCTGGATGAGGTCAAAACCCTGAACAAGCAAAACGTTTTGGATAACTTGGGCATTGAATTAGGCCCTGTCCGTTTAAAATGTGCTTTGCTTGGTTTAAAAGTGTTGAAAGCCGGGGTCTATGGGTTGGGGGAAGCCACTGACGACCTGGTTGAAGATTAACCAATAAAAAATCCACCGAAAGGTGGATTTTTCTTTTAATCAAATGACCCGACAATGCAGGAAATGTCGAATGCCTCGGCATATTTTCTTTCCACCAGGGCTCCATGACGGAGTAAGGTTGCCCGGGTCACATCGGGATGGAAATAGTATTTGTCGGCATAAGTCTTGTATTCCGAAAGAGCAGCGATTTTCTTTTTCACATCCTCTTCGCCAACTTCAACGAAGAAAGTGGGAAAAAAACCGTGGCTGCTGCGGATTACATCAAAGCCCAAAACGGTCGTTCCCCGAAAAGCCCGCATCACTTCTTCGGTGACCACCCCATGATCCTGGTGCAGGTCGGATTTGGTATGCGTGAACACTACATCGGGTTGATGTTTCTTGTTGAACTCAATCAGGTGTTCGAGGATTTCCTGTCGGGAAAGGGGGAAACGACGGGTTTCAAACTTTCCCATGAGGACGTGCTTTTCATCCACCCCGAGCAGGTTCAAACTACGTTTTTGTTCAGGGATCAAGTTGGATAAGGTAGGGTTCTTCTGATTATCCGAGAGTGTGATGCAAAAGACTTCTGCAAGGGGTGTGATATGGGCGACCAGCGCCCCGGCACCCAGCTCGATATCATCGGGGTGAGCCCCGATGAAACAAACCCTTTTTCCGTGGAAAGAAATGTCGTGACTCATTATTTCACCGCCAAAATCCCGCCTACCACCTTGGTCATCACCAGTTTGCCATCCTTGAGGATGTGTTTTTCGGCGACTTCCGAGATCTGCTTCATCACTTTCTCGAACCCGTCTTTTCCTTCAAACAGGTCTTTCCACAACTTGCGGTCTTCTGCAAGAGATGCCCGGGTATAGGCAATGAAAGGCTCTGCCGTATTGAAAGTGAGTGGGTTTTCGAAAATGTGAAGATCCACTTTCTTGAATTGCGCTTTGATCGTAGAGAGGAATTCTGTGCTGTAGCGGGAAGAACCCGGCATTGGAGGAATGGGTTTACCCGTGGCTTCCTTGATGATGTCATAGAAGAGCTGCTTGTTTTGGGGCATGGGTCCGGTAGTAAAGAGCCGTCCATTCGGCTTCAGAACCCGGTGCATTTCTCCGATAGTGAAGGGTACGTCCAAGGCGTAGTAAATGGCAAAACAGCATGACGCAAAGTCAAATAGGTTATCACCCAATTGGAATTTTTTGTTGAAATCAAGATCCATGAACTTGATTCCAGCATTGCGCTGTTGATTTTCAGACTTCGCCTGGGCAAGCAGATCAGCATTTACGTCACCACCAGTGATTTCAGCCTTTCCGTGAAGATAATCAAAGTAGGAAAAGCATTGTTTGCCGGAACCGCAGCCAACGTCGAGGATCTTGTTGCCCGGTTGAAGCTGGATCAGGTTAAGCATCCATTTATCAATATCCTTCCCGCCAAATTGGGAGTGAATGTTGATTCGCATGGCAAGGTCGCTCGTAGTTTCCCGGTAATCTATTTTCATTTGCCCTCGGTGGAAATAGGATAGGGTAAGTATAAAAGGTTATGGAAGGTTGTCAAGAAAAACGAAATCAGCAGATTCGCGGGAGCATTTCCCCCGATAAGGTTTCCAGGATGCGGTTGGTTCCCAAGGCGGTGTGCAGCAAAACCCGTCCTTTGGGTGACTCTTTTACCCCACCAATACGCTGAGCCTTCTTGCCGTAGGGATGTTCGTGAAGGACTTTCAAAGCTTTTTCTACCTGGGTTTCAGGCAAGATAATAATGACCTTTCCCTCGTTGGCTACATATAATGGGTCGAAACCCAGCATTTCGCATGCGGTTCGCACTGCGGGTAGTACTGGGACGTTTTTTTCCTGGATCTGGATGCACACGTCGCTCTGGCAGGCTATCTCGTTCAAGGTGGTAGCCAGGCCACCTCGGGTCGGATCTCGCAGGACATGAACGTCCGGGCAGACATGTAGCAATTGACGGATCAACCCGTTGAGGGGAGCCACGTCTGATTGGATTTGGGATTCCAGGCCAAGGTCACCGCGTGCAGATAGAACTGCCATGCCGTGTTCCCCCACGGTGCCTGAAATGATCACGGCATCTCCGGGGCGAGCATTTTCACCGCCAATGTGAAAATCTTCTTCCAACACGCCAACTCCCGTGGTGTTGATGAAAACACCGTCGCCTTTACCTTTTTCGATCACCTTGGTGTCCCCCGCGACAATATCAACGCCAGCTTCCTTAGCAGCGGCTTGCATGGATTCGGCGATCTCTTCCAGGTTCTGGATCTCAAATCCTTCTTCGATGATGAATCCAGCCGTCAGGTATTTCGGCACCGCGCCTGACATGGCCACATCATTGACTGTGCCGCAGACAGCCAATTTGCCGATATCTCCACCGGGGAAGAACAGGGGTTGGACGATGTGTGAATCTGTGGATACGACGATCCTCCCCTTTTTAATAATCAACTCAGCAAAGTCATTGCCTGTGAGCAAGATGGGGTTCGAAAAATGTGGTTCGAAGATTCGCTTGATCAAGTCCGCGGTCATCCTGCCGCCGCTCCCATGACCGATCACAACGCGATCATCGTGCCTCAACGGGACAGGGCAGGAGGGGTTGAAATTCTTTGGCAGATTCTTATCATCCATGGAATTTATTTTATTCCTGAAATGGAATGGTATTTATAGTACGCGGAGCAGGCTCCTTCGGCAGAAACCATGGGAGCACCCAGCGGTTTATCGGGAGTGCAAAGCGTGCCAAATGCAGGACAATCAAATGGTTTCTTCATTCCCTGCAAAATGGAGCCGGCGATACAAATCTTGGATTCTTGCGTATGGATATCCCCGATTTCAAAGCGATTTTCCGCATTGAAATCTTGATAGGCAGGGCGTAATTCCCAGCCGCTCATTGGGATGGGACCAATCCCGCGCCAATTTCGATCGCAGGGTTGGTAAACCTCGTTGATCAACTTCTGGGCGGATTTGTTACCCTCGAAGGTAACCACCCGGGTGTACGCATTTTCTACTTCGTGCGTGCCCTTTTCGAGCTGCTGGACGGTTTTCAAGATCCCTTGTGCCAGGTCCAGGGAATCAAAACCAGTCACCACAATGGGAACTTTGTATTTTTCGGCAATGGGTGGATATTCCCAATACCCCATCACGGCACAGACGTGACCAGCTGCCAGGAAACCCTGCACCCGGTTACCAGGCGCACTAAGGATAGCATGCATTGCCGGTGGGACGCAAACCTGGGATACCAGGATGGAATAGTTCTTGATACCCAATACTTTAGCTTGCAACACACTGGAAGCATTTGAGGGTCCTGTGGTTTCAAAGCCGATGGCAAAAAAAGCCACCTCTTTATCTGGGTTCTGCCGGGCAATTTCCACCGCGTCCATTGGAGAATAGACTACCTTGACAGCATGTCCCCCAGCTTTTACGCTAAATAGGTCTTTTTGGGAACCGGGTACACGGAGCATATCTCCGAAGGAGCAAAAAATGATATTGGGTTGTGTGGCAATCGCCAGTGCTTTATCGATCAATTCAAGTGAAGTTACGCATACCGGGCAACCGGGTCCGTGGACCAGCTCGATTTCGGATGGCAACAACTCATCGAGACCGGAATGGAATAGGGCGTGGGTTTG
>JBGQAS010000132.1:0-5992 GCA_041494435.1 Anaerolineaceae bacterium
GAAGGGAGGAAAATCGCGGTCCTGGGTGACATGCTTGAACTCGGGAAGTATGAACAGCTGGGTCATGAGAAAGTTGGTTACCGGGTGGCCGAAGTCGCCGATGAATTGATTGCTGTCGGGAAACTCGGAAAAATCATCGCGGAAGCCGCTCTCGCTGGAGGCCTTCCCGGGAAATCCATTCACTGGTTTCCAGATGTCAATGGGGTAATCGACCTACTTACTAATATGTTAACCGAAAAGGATGTCGCATTGATCAAAGGTTCTCACGGGCTTCGAATGGATCGCATTGTCACCGCTCTGGAGATTGAATCATGAGAGAAACTTCCGTCGCACTTGCTCTTAGTGGTTTTAGCTTCATTTTGGCTGTGATTTGGGGTGATCCCCTCATCCGCCTCTTGCAGCACTGGAAAATTGGCAAGCTCATCCGGGTGGAAGAGCCAGGTTTTCATAACGTGAAAATGGGCACCCCCACCATGGGTGGCATCATGTTCATTGTCCCGGTCTTATTGCTTACCATTCTGCTCAATGCAGTTTCGATTTTTGGTTACCAAGTGCTCGGACGATCCATTCTGCTGCCCATGGTCGTAATGGTCGCATTCGGCATCCTTGGCGCTTTGGATGATTGGGAAGGAGTTCGCGGAGCCCGCAAAGGCCTGGGAATGCGTGCCAGGACGAAATTCATTATCCAGCTGGTTCTGGCTCTTGGAACTGCCTTTGCCTTGAAATATTTGATGAACGTCCCCGAAATGTATTTTCCTGGGTTCACAGCACCCTTCTCCCTGGGTGTTTTCTACGTTCCCTTAGCCGCTTTCATCATCATTTCTTCCTCAAATGCAGTCAATTTCACCGATGGTTTGGATGGCTTGGCTGGATTAATCGCTGCAACCGCATTTGCCGCCTATGGTGGAGTTGCCCTTATCCAGGGTCAATACTTCATCGCCAGGTTTTGTTTCACTCTGGTAGGAGGTTTATTCGGTTTCCTCTGGTTCAACGTTCACCCTGCCAAACTTTTCATGGGTGATACTGGTTCTTTGGCATTGGGTGCCGTCCTTGCCACTGTGGCATTGATGACGGGTCAATGGGTGCTTTTCCCCTTAATCGTAGTCATCCCCACTGCCGAGATCGTCAGCGTCGTCTTACAGATCATCTACTTCAAGCTGACCAAGGGAAAACGACTCTTCAAAATGGCTCCTTTCCACCTGCATTTTGAACTGCTTGGGTGGAGTGAAACTCAGGTGGTTCAAAGGTTCTGGTTGGTCGGCCTTTTATTTGCCATGCTTGGTATGGCTTTGGCGGTAGTGTAATGACGAATCGCTGGCAGGGTAAGCACATCTTAATCATCGGAGCAGCCCGGCAGGGATTGTCCCTTTCGCGTTATTTGGCTTCCAAAGGAGCCCAGGTGACGCTGAATGACCAACAGACACCCGAGAAAATGCAAGCCGTCCTTGGAGACGTGCAACACCCCAATATCATTTTGTATTTTGGTGGACATCCCCTCTCGCTGCTCGAAGGGGTTGACATGGTCAGCGTTTCCGGCGGTGTTCCCCTTACATCACCCATAATTATTGAAGCTCAAAAGAAGGATATTCCTATAACAAACGATTCACAAATATTCATGGAAGAAGTTAAAGCACCAGTTATCGCCATTACTGGTTCTGCAGGCAAGACAACTACCACAACTTTGGTCGGTCGTATGGCTGGACTATCAACAAGGGCAGGCGCTCGAGCATGGGTTGGCGGGAATATTGGCTTACCTCTCGTCGAAAACTTGGATGAAATCAAGTCTGATGATCTTGTTGTTCTCGAGATTTCCAGTTTTCAATTGGAACAAATGACCATTTCACCCCACATTGGTGCGATCTTGAACATCACCCCCAATCATCTCGATCGCCACAAAACGATGGAAGCCTATACCGAGGCTAAGGCTCGCCTTTTGCAATTCCAACACAAGAAGGATACCGCCGTTCTGAACCGGGAAGACCTGGGTTCTTGGAACCTAGCTTCCAGGGTAAAAGGAGAACTTTACACCTTTGGACAGCAAAAGCCACAAGATGGGTTGAACGGAACCTATATTTCCGATGGAAATCTTTGCTTCTTCTCATCTTTGAAATCAACCATCCTTTTTTCGCAATCCATTATTCAAATCCGCGGGGAGCACAACCTGGTGAATGTGCTCGCCGCGTGCGCCATTGGAATGGCAGCTGGATTCGACGTTCAAGCCATGCAAAACGCCATCCAGGGATTTCGCGGGGTGGAGCATAGGCTGGAATGGGTCCGCACCTGGCATGGGGCGGATTGGTACAACGATTCCATCGCCACCGCGCCTGAGCGGACGATGGCAGCCATCAAATCTTTTTCCGAACCGATTGTCTTACTCCTCGGTGGAAGAGACAAAGATCTACCCTGGTCTGATTTGGCAGAATTGGTTCAAAAAAGGGTTAAAAAGGTGGTTGTATTTGGTGAATCCGCTCCCAAGATCATCGATGCCCTGAGAACCGGATCAAGCCTAATGAAAGCTGGCAATGTGATCAGGGTCCCGACGTTGCATGAAGCCGTGACCAAAGCGGCAGAATGGATAGAACCCGGGGACGTGGTCCTGCTTTCACCCGGGGGGACCAGCTTCGACGAATTCCTGGATTTTGAAGACCGCGGCAGGCACTTCAAGCATTGGGTGGAGGAACTGAAATGAACGCTCCCCAAACCCCTCGAACAAAACCTGTGCGCAGTTTGAAGGCCCGATTGAAAGGGATTGACATCCCCCTTCTCGTTACCGTCCTAACCTTGCTCGCATTCGGTTTGCTCATGGTCTACTCCGCAAGCTGGAAATATTCCATTCAGATGGGGCAAACCTACACCTACATGTTCACCCGTCAGCTCATGTGGGCGGTGGTAGGCGCTGTGGTTGCCATTGGCATTTCCCTCATTGATTACCATCGCTATCGACGACTTGTTCTACCGATGATGTACATCGTCTTGTTCTTGTTGATCCTTATGCTTTTCTGGCTGGGTGAAACCCGTTTTGGAGCCCGTCGGGCTCTCTTTGGAGGTTCAATTCAACCCTCCGAGTTAGCCAAGCTGGGTGTAATTGTATACTTGTCATTTTGGCTGTTTTCAAAACGGGAAAAAATGAACCAGGTTTCCTTTGGCTTGATTCCCCTTCTGGGCATCCTGGGCATCACGGCCGGCTTGATCCTCCTCGAGCCGGACATCAGCGCGGCGGCCACCATTATTGTTTTGGGCGGCCTAATGTTCTTCTTTGCCGGTGGGGAACTCAAACAGATCATCCTTGTTCTGGCAATCACCATCGTGATCGGTTGGCTCATTGTCACCATTTTCCCCACCGGTAAAGCCCGTTTAAGTGATTACCTCGTTGGAATGCGCGACCCCACCCTGGCTTCCTACCAGGTAAAGAGGTCGATAGAAGCTATCGTCAATGGTGGCGCTTTTGGAGTTGGCATTGGTCAATCGTCGACAAAATTCACCGGACTACCCGTTGCCCCCACCGATAGCATCTTTGCAGTAATCACGGAAGAAATGGGATTCTTCGGAGCCGTTTTCACCGTGGCGTTGTATTGCATCTTCCTTTGGCGTGGATTGAAAATCGCCAAAAATGCCCCCGATCTATTGGGAAAATTACTCGCAAGTGGGGTGACTATTTGGGTCTTTTTAGAAGCGTTCATCAATATGGCAGCCATGGTGAATTTGCTGCCGTTTGCTGGGAATGCCCTGCCCTTTATCAGTGCTGGCGGTTCCAGTCTAGTGACCGCCCTGGCAGGAATTGGGCTTTTGTTCAATGTAAACCGATCGTCGGCTATTGCCGCGAAAAATGTTGAAAGGAGTACATCAGGTGCGGTTGTTGATTTGCGCCGGCGGGACCGGCGGCGGCGTTTATCCCGCCCAAGCTATATTTCAAGCTCTGGGCATTAACGCCGAACAGGTGCTTTGGGTAGGCAGCGAATCAGGTATGGAAAAAGAACTGGTTCGACGTCTTGGCATTCCCTTTGAGGGAATTCCAGCTGCAGGAGTTCATGGGGTTGGGTTGACCCGCCTTCCCGGAAACATCATCCAACTTCTCCAAGGCGTTTCGCGCTCCCGCCAGATCGTGAAGGATTTCCAACCTGATTGTGTCCTTTTCACAGGCGGTTATGTGGCAGTCCCCATGGCAATTGCCGCCCGACGTTACCCTTCCGTGCTTTTTGTTCCCGATATTGAACCCGGATTGGCTTTGAAGTTCTTATCCAGAAATGCAAAGATGATCGCACTTAGTTCTGAAGCGTCTAAGCCATATTTCGGGAACAGACCTAACCTCAAAGTAACCGGATATCCGATACGCAATGACCTGCGGGGATGGACGCACCAAAAAGCCCTCAAAGTCATGCACCTGAAATCCGGTGACCCGGTTCTATTAGTCCTCGGTGGTAGCAAAGGTGCCCGATCCATCAATCGAGCCTTAATGTCAATTTTGGAAGAGTTGTTGAGTAAGTGGCAAATCATTCATGTGTCTGGACAACTCGATTGGAAAGAAATTGAAATCAATTCGAAGAAACTGTCGCCCAAACTTCGCTCCCGCTGCCATATATATCCTTACCTGCATGAAGAAATGGGTGCAGCCCTGGCTTCCGCCAACCTGGTGATTTCCCGCGCGGGTGCCTCCACCCTGGGAGAATACCCTTACTTTGGATTGCCCGCCATATTGGTCCCTTATCCGTATGCCTGGCGTTATCAGAAGGTGAACGCGGATTACCTGGTAAATCAAAATGCCGCATTAATGATCCGGGATGAAGAGCTCTCAAGTGAATTGCTCCCGACAATATCGAACCTGGCGGATGATCCTAAAAGAATGGTTTCCATGCAGAAAGCGATGAAAAAATTGGCCAACCCTCAGGCTACCCAAGACATTGCCAATTTGATTCTGGATCTTGCTGAAACATCCCCCCGGAGTCACGCATGATCAGCCTCTTTGTCGTGTTCATAATGTTCATCGTGCTCTTTGCCATCATCGGAGCCACTCGCGGTCGTATGAGAGAATTCCTGGTTTCCATTTCCGTCATCGTAGCTATTTTCATCAACGTCATTCTTGAAACCTACATTGGCGGCTACAAAGACGCAATATTGAAAAACGGACCAGCTGGCTTATTCTGGGTGCGCGGTGCCATTATGGTGGTCGTCGTTTTTCTGGGTTATTTATCCCCAACGCTGCCCATGCTGATGATCGGGCAAAACCAAGCGGTCCCTCCCCGGTTGAAAAATGGCATTTTGGGATTGATTTTCGGGGGGATCAACGGTTTCCTGATTATGGGTTCCCTTTGGTCTTACCTGGCAGATGCCAATTATCCCTTTGCCATCATTACCGCTCCTGACAAGTTGACTGCCATGGGAAAAATAGCGCTCGATTTGACCCAATGGCTTCCTCCTCACTTCTTCGTTCCACCCATGCTCTATTTTGCCCTGGCATTTGGATTTGTTTTGATCCTGGGAGCATTCGTCTAATGGCACATTACCACTTCATCGGTATTGGAGGTACGGGGTTGGCGCCCATTGCACGTGTCCTGTTGGAAAAAGGGCACGAAGTGAGTGGTTCCGATAGACAGCTTTCAGATATGGCGCGCGACCTGCAGGCATTGGGTGTGACCATTTTTATAGGGCATGATGCCAGGAATATCGCCGGAGCGGAAATGGTCATCCGTTCTTCTGCCATCAAAGATGAAAACCCAGAAGTACAAGCTGCAATGCGAGCTCAGATCCCAGTCCTTAAAAGGTCGGAATTCCTCAAGCATCTCATCGCCGGGCAAACCTGCATTGCCATAGCTGGCACGCATGGGAAGACCACGACTACCGCCATGGCGGCCTGGGTACTTACCTCCATGGGTTTGGACCCTTCTTATGTAATTGGTGGAATCTCCAAGAATTTACATGTCAACGGTCACTACGGCAAAGGGAAATACTTTGTAATAGAAGCCGATGAATACGATTACATGTTTTACGGGTTGGC
>JBGQAS010000197.1:0-4719 GCA_041494435.1 Anaerolineaceae bacterium
ATACGGCCGGAACTGGGCCTTCCCCAGAAATCCGCAGTATTTCGTGATCGCCGCCGTCAACGTGGTCTTGCCATGGTCAATGTGACCCATGGTGCCCACATTCAAATGCGGTTTCGTCCGATCAAAATGTTGCTTCGCCATAATAGTCCTCCGTACCTAATTCTTTAAGGATTCAATATTTTCTCAGCGACATTCGCTGGCACAGGTTGATAATGGTCAAATTCCATCGAGAATACTCCGCGCCCCTGGGTCACTGATCGAATTTGAGTAGCGTATCCAGACATTTCAGATAAGGGAACGGTTGCCCGAACCGATTGAGCTTTTCCAGGCCGCATTTCTGTGCCAAGGATGGTGGCACGCCGGGCATTCAACTGGGCCAGGATATCGCCCAGGTATTCTTCGGGAGCTAATATCTCTACTTTCATGATGGGTTCCAAAAGCACAGCCCGGCCTTTTTGCATCGCTTCACGGAAGGCAAAAATGCCTGCCATCTTGAATGCCATTTCCGAGGAATCGACTTCGTGATAGGAACCATCGATGAGGGTCACTTTGAGATCGGTCACTTCATAACCGCCCAAAGGACCTGTTTCAGCAGCTTCACGGATACCTTTTTCAACTCCGGGGATAAATTCCTTGGGAATTTTCCCGCCAATGATTTTGTTTTCGAAAAGGATGCCGGTACCGCGGTCAACGGGTTCCATATTGATCACCACGTGACCGTATTGACCATGACCACCCGATTGTTTGGCATATTTGTAGGAAATTTTCTCGACCGGATTAGTGACCGTCTCGCGGTAAGAAACCCTTGGTTTACCGACATTCGCCTGCACGCGGAATTCACGAAGCATCCGATCAACGATTACATCGAGATGTAACTCGCCCATCCCGGAAATGATGGTCTGGGAGGTATTCTCATCGGTATGAACCCGGAATGTGGGATCTTCTTCTGAAAGCTTCCGTAGGGCTTCCTTCATCTTATCCTGGTCGGCTGTGGTCTTGGGTTCAATGGCCACGGAAATAACCGGCTCGGGGAATACGATGTTTTCCAAGAGGATCTTGTGATGCTGGTCACACAAGGTATCGCCTGTGAAGGTTTCCTTGAAGCCCAATACTGCGCCAATATCTCCAGCGTAAACATCAGTGATGTCTTCGCGGTGGTCCGCATACATGCGCAACAAACGACCGATGCGTTCCTTTTTGTCTTTGTTGACGTTGTAGCTCATCACACCCTGGGTGACTTTGCCCGAGTAAACTCGGAAATAAGCCAGCCTGCCCACATAGGGGTCTGACACAATTTTGAATACGAGAGCGCTCATAGGAGCGTCGTCATCGTGTTCCCGAATGACTTCTTTACCTGAATCGGGATCTATTCCCGTTACTGGCGGAATATCTGCTGGAGAAGGAAGATAATCAATCACTCCATCCAAAACAGGTTGGACGCCTTTGTTCTTCAATGAAGAACCGCATAGGACTGGCGTGGCTTTATTGCTGATGACCGCTTTGCGCAAGGCTGTTTTCAGTTCTTCAACTGAGATTTTTTCGTTTTCAAGGAATTTGATGGTCAGGGCATCGTCAAGTTCGGCAATTTTTTCAACGAGGTGAGCTCGTTTTTCAGCCACTTCGTTTTTCAATTGCTCGGGGACTGATTCTTCACGCGGTTCGCGACCCTGGTCGTTATCTTCCCAATAAATGGCTTTCTCGTTGATCAGATCGATCACACCGAGGAAACGAGTATCCTGTTCAATGGGCATTTGGATGGCAATGGGGTTTGCGCCCAATCTCTGCCGAATGGTCTTGATGGTCCAATCATAGGAAGCCCCCACCCGGTCCATCTTATTGACAAAACAAATCCTGGGTACATGATAACGGTCGGCTTGGCGCCAGACCGTTTCACTTTGTGGTTCCACACCCTGGGTTGCATCGAAGACAACTACTCCCCCATCGAGCACCCTCAACGCCCGCTGCACTTCGGCAGTAAAGTCGATGTGCCCCGGCGTGTCGATGATATTGACCTGGTAACCCTTCCATTCGGCGGTGACAGCTGCCGAAACAATGGTGATCCCCCGTTCGCGCTCCTGGGCCATCCAATCAGTTACGGTTGTGCCATCATCCACTGATCCCATGCGGTAGGTCTTACCGGTATAGAAAAGTATTCGCTCGGTGGTAGTGGTTTTACCGGCGTCGATATGGGCAATAATGCCAATATTTCGATACTTTTCAAGGGGGATTGTTCTTGCCATAGGACACCAGTCGTAACTTCACTCCCTCGATTACATTCGGTAGTGAGAAAAGGCGCGGTTGGCTTCCGCCATTTTGTGGGTTTCTTCGCGCTTGCGGATGGAAGCACCCTGGTTGTTGGAAGCTTCAATCAATTCACCGGAAAGTTTTTCGGCGAAGGATTTTCCACTGCGCGCTTTGGAACTTTCGAGGATCCAACGCATGGCAAGGGTTACTCGCCGGTCCTGGGGAACTTCCATAGGCACCTGGTACGTGGCGCCACCCACACGGCGTGGGCGGACTTCCATGACCGGTCCAACATTTTTCATAGCCAGGTCAAAAACTTCCAACGGGCTCTTGCCAGTCTGTTCCTTGACCCTATCCAAGGCATCATAGACCACACTTGCTGCTACACTTTTCTTCCCACGCCGCATAATATGGTTGATGAAGTTCTGCAACAGAACTGATTGGTATCTCACATCGGGGGTGATTACCCTCTTAATGGGTTTCGTTCGACGCATGCAAACCTCTCCAGATATTTACTAAAATTACGCGGTTTCAGGCTTTGGACGCTTGGCCCCGTACTTGGAACGTCCCTGAGAACGTTTCGCCACACCGGTGGTGTCCAACGCACCACGCACAATATGATAACGCACACCCGGCAGGTCTTTCACACGACCACCGCGGACTAACACCACCGAGTGTTCCTGCAGTTGATGACCTTCTCCCGGAATGTATGCGGTAACTTCGATCCCGTTCGACAAGCGAACGCGGGCGATCTTTCGAAGAGCCGAATTCGGTTTCTTGGGAGTCATGGTGCGGACGACAGTGCAGACGCCCCGTTTTTGAGGGGAACCTTTCAACTGGCGTGAGCGGCGTTGTTTTTGCGAATTGAGGGTATACAGCAAAGCAGGTGCCTTGCTTTTCACCTTTTTGGACACTCGACTCTTACGGATCAATTGATTAATCGTTGGCACTTCTTTTAGCCTCCAAAACTGTTTCCTCCGTCGCGCGAGGGGTCAAATTCTCTAAAAAATAAGGCCACCGCTTTCAATGATGGCCTCACCAAAATTCAGGTAGGACTCTCACCACCGTGCGAACAACTACAGCCCGCCATTATAACATGGCGAAAAATCACCGTCAAGAACGATTGGACAATTTGCC
This sequence comes from Anaerolineaceae bacterium, assembly GCA_041494435.1. Classification (GTDB taxonomy): domain Bacteria; phylum Chloroflexota; class Anaerolineae; order Anaerolineales; family Anaerolineaceae; genus JBGQAS01. The sequence goes on from JBGQAS010000197.1 coordinate 3,382, forward strand.
TAAATCGACTCCTACATCAAGTAAACCAGCTCCACCTGTCCGGGGCGGACGGATCTTTTCCTCGTCCTTGCCGAAGCGGATAATTTCATCACTATCCATCACGGCTTCGACAGCCAATCCCAGGCTTTGCAGTTCCTTAACCAGAACCCGGAATGAAGCAGGCAAGCTGGGTTCCTCAATGGCTTCACCCTTAACGATAGCTTCATAAGCCGCCACCCGACCCTGGACATCATCCGATTTCACGGTGAGCATTTCCTGCAGCGTATAAGCAGCGCCGTAGGCTTCCAATGCCCATACTTCCATTTCACCGAAGCGCTGACCACCAAATTGTGCTTTACCGCCCAAAGGCTGTTGAGTCACAAGGCTGTAAGGTCCGGTGGAACGAGCGTGCACCTTGTCTTCAACAAGGTGATGCAATTTGAGCATGGTCATCACACCCACAGTTACTGGTTGGTCATAGGCAGTCCCCGATTCACCATCGCGCAGGATTTGTTTTCCCAACAGCGGAATTGGGTTCCCAGTTTTCCTCATCAAAGCTTCTGCTTTTTCGCGGACATGTTCGGCTTTTAGCTTGCTGCCATCTTCGCCATTCTTTTTCATCCACAGGCGGAGACAAATATCGATTGCTTTTATTTCTTTTTCCGTTACCTGAGGTGCTCCAAATTCAACGCTGTCGAATTCGACAATTTGATCCGGGTCGAAACCCTGGTCTCGCAACCATTCCATTAAAGTGGATCGGCGGGCATAGTTGCGGTCGGAGGTTAATTGATAGACATCATATCCCTTCGGACCCAGCCATTGTTCCAGGTAGAGCAACCGGACTTCTTCATCGTCACGGATGGTTTCTGGTTTGTAATCCTGAGTCTTGATCCATTCCCAGGCTTTATCAGCAGTGGAATCCCAGGCCTCGTCGATCATCCAGGCGCGAGCCAATTCAGCTTCGATTTCGGATTCATTCGAACCATCGAAAACCGGTGTGACAGCGCGGAAACCGAGGCGGCTGACAGCCCAACCCAAATGGGTTTCCAAGACCTGCCCAATATTCATACGAGCAGGCACACCCAGGGGATTGAGAATGATATCCACGGGCGTTCCATCAGCCAGGTAGGGCATATCTTCCACAGCCACTACACGAGAAACTACACCCTTATTTCCGTGGCGACCGGCCATTTTATCTCCAGCAGTGATCTTGCGGTATTGCGCAACAGAAACGCGCACCATCATGTCCACGCCGGCGGAAAGGTCGGAATTGTCTTCGCGGGTAAATACTTTCACATCCACAACTTTTCCACGTTCGCCATGAGGCATGCGCAGTGAAGTATCTTTCACATCGCGGGA
>JBGQAS010000159.1:0-5325 GCA_041494435.1 Anaerolineaceae bacterium
AAAGTGATCGTAGGCTGCTCCACCGTTGGCCTGGGAGATAACGAATCTGTAGTGATGGGCAGGATCTTGATCTACGGCCTCATCCCTGTTGCATTTATTGCCTTCATGGCTTTTCTTTTATCCTTATAGATCTCTCTGTAGAGGATAATTAAAAAACAGCGAGTGAAAACTACTCGCTGCTTTTTTATCACAAATCAAACGGATTTATTTCTCCAGCAAGGTATCGACTAACTTATCCAATAACTCGACATTGGCTTGTTCGATCTGCCCGTTATCTCCTTGTTCGGCGATTTCGGGCATGATGGGGAGCTGTGCCAGCACCTTTGTGGAAGTAGCAGTTGCCACATCGACAGAATGGCTGGGACCGAAGATGGCATACTTCACCTTACTATCCGATGGCTGGAAGTAACTCATGTTTTCCACCACGCCCACCACGGGGATGTTCAGCTGGGAAAGCATGGAACTGGCTTTTTTCACCACCATGGCAGAAAGCTGCTGCGGACTGGTGACCAAGATCACCCCATTGATGGGCAGCGCCTGCACCACGGTCAGGGCAGCGTCCGATGTACCAGGCGGTAAATCCACCAGGAGGAAATCCAGCTTTCCCCAAAGCACATCCGTCCAGAATTGGGTAATGGCGCTCGAGATCATCGGTCCGCGCCAGATAACCGGTGTATCCTCGTTATCCAGGATGAGATTGATCGACATCACCTTGATCCCCAGGCTGGTGACCGGTGGTAGCATCCCCTGGGGTCCGCTACGCAAACCCCCGGAAGGCAAACCGAACAGCTTGGGTATACTGGGTCCGGTGATATCTGCGTCTAAAACGCCCACCTTCTGACACTTTTTCGCCAGGGCAACCGCCAGCATGGCGGTCACCGATGACTTCCCCACCCCGCCCTTGCCGCTCATCACGGCGATAACTTTAGCAACCTTGTTGAACTGGTTCAACTTCGGCAGGTTGGGTTGGGCTTTGCCAAATACGGCTCTGCGTTCTTCCTCGGTCATGGCTCCCATCGTAATGGAAACATCGGTCACACCCTTAACTCCCAGGATGGTTTCCCGGGTATCGTTGGAAATTTTCTCCCGCAACGGGCAGGATGGCACAGTCAAAGCCAGAGTCAATGAAACTTTCCCATCATCGGTGATGACCAGCTCCCGGATCATGTTCAGATCCACGATGTTGCGCCCCAATTCGGGATCCACTACGGATTCGAGGGCTTTCATCACCTCATCTTTGGTTGGCATGGATTCTCCTTATCGAAATTCAAATCGGGGTTATTGTACCTTATCCATCTCTGTGCCAATGATTAATCATTTGTCTTTTTAAGTAGAAAAGCCTGGTCTTTCGACCAGGCTTCAAGAAGACTGAACGAAATCTTATTTAGCAGGCGAGGCAAAGGTGGTGATGGTGTATTCCATGGAGGATTGGTAAACGTCGGAGTAATCCTTCTGCCAATAGGTGGTGAGTAACATGATCTCAGTATCCTTGGCTTTGAACACCGTGATACCCACAAAATTGTTCTTGAGGGTATGCCACTTCAATTCTTCGTACCCGTTGTCGTTGATTTGGTCCGAATCAATTTTCAGGTCTCCCGTACCCTTGGCATATACTGATTCCAGGTTATCAATAGCCCACTGCCCGGCATCTCCCTGCGACCAATAAGTCGATTTGTCGTTGTAATACCACACGTCAATAGAGGCAAATACATCGGGGGAAACAAAACTCTCACTGTAGAATGTCTTGTCATTCGGATCTGAATTGAGGTTGTATTTCCACGGGGTTAAGTATTCGAACGAGAAAAGATCATTGGGTCCGGTATATTTTCGAACGAACATGTAAGGTTCGTAGTCCTTGACATTGCTCGCGGTGTACTTTATTCCAGCTAGATATTGGTTGAAGAAATCCACATTCTGATCCCACTTGTCCGCGTCCGTCCAGATCTCGGTTTCAAAGATCACGTTTCCATCCTGCAGGTATAGCCGTTCTGCTTTCTGGGGGACATTGTTGGAATCAAAGGTGACATAGACCATGCCATATCCCTGGTCCAGGTGAAGCTCGCGGCTTTGTTCGGCATAATTGGTTTCACTGGAATAAAAGTTCTCCTGGGTACCGTTGATGTAGTTTTCAAAGGCGGTTTTATCCAAGGTATACCTAGTATTGGTAAATTGGGTGGTGATCACCACCGAACCATCGGGCGAAATGTATTCAACCTTGATTTCACGGTCTTTGGATTGATTCTCCCAGCCCTCCGGCGGGTACAAGCTAAACGCTTGGGAAGGAATGACAAATTGAGTCGTGGAAAGCGTGTAGGTGCTTGTTCCGGTGGTCGATGTGGATTCAGTTGGTTTTGTCTCTTGCCCGGTTACTGGGGTTACTTCAATGGTTGGTGGTTGAGCTGTGGGGGTAGTATCTCCCAGATTGATGCTGAAACTGCACGCCGATAACAGCAACGATGTAACAGTCACTACAAATAAAACTGTCTTCCAAGACGTGATTTTCATTTTTCCTCTCCTAATAAAGTATGAATTAAATAACCCACAATACTCCTAAAGTATACGCTTCTTTCCATATTTATCAAGGTTTTGGCTCAATAATATCCGAATTATCATGGATAATACAAGCCCACGTAGCTACCCGCAGCAAACAAGGAAATATTCCCGTTGGTGACATCCAGCTTCAACACCCATGCATCGGTCGAATTCATTCCTCGCGCTTGGACTAAAACCGTGCTCGTATCCAGCCATTCCACCGGTTGAACCCAATTCACAGTGATTCCCACCACAGCTCCAAAGTTGACATCAATTACATCTCGGATGGGAACACCATCCGTTGTGGCAATCCGTACCACGCTATGGAAATCGGGGACATCCATCATGAAGGATCCACTGGCTTCCATCCAGGCGATGTAGTTGTCATCTGGCGAAAAAGTAACATTTCCCGTACCATTCTCGCTCGTAGCGAGCAGCGGATAATATGCCTGGGCATTCGTACTGATATTCAAGGCGTAAACGGATTTATCTCCCTGCCAGGCATTGTACGCCACCCAGTTATGGTCATTGGAAATGGCCAATGGTCGTTTTGTCTCATCCAGCACAGGCGCGACGGAGTTCGTCGCCAGGTTATAGTAGAACAATCCCTTTTGAGGGGCAAAGATGACATCCCCGATCCCGTACGCCTGGTGGCTAAACCAGAATCCCTGGGGTACATTATTCTCGGCGTTCACTGCCAACGGGTAATCTGCGAAACTCTGGTTACTATCTTCCGAATAAACCAGGCCGCCGCCCCCTGTTAGTTGCTCAAGGGTGCCAAAGTACAGGCCGGATGTGATCCCTGAATTATCCGGTTTGTAGTTCACCACCGAGTACACCATTACCGATTGACTTGGGGCACCTGCTATGGCATAAAAATTAGGGGCATCTGCCATCAGGCTGATGGTGTCATTCACATTGATCAATACCCTGGATTGGGGGTCCCACACGTGGAACACCAGGGGAGTCATGATTTGACCCGACACCGTACCAGCGAGAAATACCTGGTCAGGCGCTGAATTTGAGAGCCCAGGAGTTTTCAATTCCGTGATAACCTGCCCGGCGGTATTGTAAAAAGTGATCCCTACCTTATCCAATGTATCAATCAACACTCCGGAGGGAAGCAGGTAATTCGTCGGGGGAACCTGTGTTTCGGGGGCAACAGCCTCCGTGATGACACTCTCTACGGATGGGGTGACCCCCTGCCCTTGCTGGGTGGGCGGGACGGGTGTGACGGGTCCCAGCCGGCAGGATAACCCTGCCAGTACACATATCAGGATGACAGCAGAAATGGCTATTCGGTTTTTCTTCATCGATCCTCCTCGAAAAGTATGCTTTGCAATCCTTATTTTCTATTTTTTCTGCCAACCCGCTCCCAGGCATCTTGCATGGCCCAAATGGCAAGCGGGCGCATGTAGGTGAGGGAACGGTAATCACCCTTGGAGTTCCAGGCTTCGGGTGTGGAAAACCAGTAACCTTTATCGATGTAGGTTACATCATATATGCCTTTCACAGTTCGAAAGGCTTCCTTAATCAAACCCTCGGTAATCATAGTGGCAGCGAGCATGTAGGTCGTTCCTGCCCAAACTTCCTGTGATTGCAGGCTGCTCTTGTCGATCTTGCCATCTTTGCGTACCCCATTCATCGCTCCGATGGAACCATTCAACACACCCATCACGTTCCGTTCGAAGATGGTTTTCAAAGCAACCCGGGTTCGAGCGGGATCGAGGATCGGTTCCAATTTGCACTGGTAGGTAAACTCCTGCCCGGCGAATTGGTCTGCCATGATGCTATCCTGGTGTCCGCTCTTGCTGCAGTCGTAATTCAAATAGCTCCCATTCCAAAGAGTGTCCACGTAAGCTTTGCATCCCTTTTCGAACATGGCAGTGTAGTCCTTGGCGATTTGTCGTTCACCCACGGCCTGTGCCATTTTCGCAGCCGCTTCAAGCGCTGCCAGCCACAACCCGCCAGTATATGCGCTTATCCCCTTTACAGACCAGGCGTCGTAGGTTTGGTCGGGGAAACCGTCGTTCTCGATGACCCCATCTCCATCCCGGTCGAACTTCCGCACAAATTCCATGGCTTCATGCACCGCCGGCCAGCAATACTTCAAGAAGGCACGATCCCCGGTGTAAACATAATCGCGGTACACCTGCAGCACGAACTTGGGGTTCAAATCTTTCCACTTGTTGCTGTCATGAAAGTTATACCCGTTCACCTGGAACCAGGGATCTTCCTCAGGCCAGCCTACATCGTGCGGGACTGCTCCCCGGACCTTGCGGGGCGCAGATTCATTTTCAAACACCATGTGCATCTCTTCAGGAATGGAGCACAAGGTGGCATCCGCGAAATCCTTTTGGATGGATAACTCGATCCGCGGCCAAAGCTTGATCATGGCAATGGAGGCGTAATAATGAACATCGAACGTGTTCATCATGCGATATTCGTGTCCCTCCAGATAGCTGAAGTGCCCCATCTTATTCGGATCAGGCTTTTCCTTTGCTGGATGCGCCCAGAGCGTACCCCCCTCCACGATGTAATACAGTTCGTTCATTAATGTTGCTTTATACCAATCCGGAAGCTTCGTATCGGACAGGATCGGTTTTTGCCAGGCTTCGATTTTTCGTTCCCATGACGGGTAATTCGTAAGCGCTTCTTTTACCAACGCAGGGCCGGTATTCCCCTTTTTGCCCAGGAATACGGTATACCTGCGGAAGTACTCCCTGCCAACACCCAGGTGCACCTTTGGCATATCCCATGCCAGGGCAAAGACGAATTTTGCCGATGATTTCG
>JBGQAS010000336.1:0-2931 GCA_041494435.1 Anaerolineaceae bacterium
CTTGGTTCAAAAGGAAAACCACATGCCTTCGGGATTTGTCATTCGCAAGAACCAGTATTACGACTCTGTCTTCCTCATGAGTGTGAACAAACACCTTTCCGATGAAAAAGGGGTTCAGCAGACTGCTGTATTGATGGGCAGTGATGGAAATAAAAAACTTCTGGCGGAAATCGGTTTTGAAAATGCTCAAATCAATGCTGCTCAAGCCAACGACCTGGTCGTAGCCGTTGTGGCAGACACGGATTCCATCGTCAAAGAAGTGCTTGGAAAACTCGATGAGTTTCTCCAGGGAGCAGGTGAGGGGGAGGCTGTTTCGGATGTTCACACCCTCGAAGATGGTTTGAAAGCCAAGCCCAATGCGAACCTGGCGGTAATCTCGGTGCCAGGAGAATATGCAGCGAAGGAGGCTCGGGCTGCACTTGAAAAAGGCTTGCATGTTTTCCTTTTTAGTGACAATGTCTCCATCGACGATGAACTTGCATTGAAAAAGTTGGCGCATCAAAAGGGTTTGCTTGTCATGGGGCCCGATTGCGGCACCAGCATCCTTCATGGAGTCGGCATAGGGTTTGCCAATTCGGTCAGGAGAGGATCGATTGGTGTGATAGGGCCATCCGGGACCGGACTGCAGGAATTCACTGTCCAGGTCCATAATGCCGGATACGGAATTTCGCAGGCTATTGGTACGGGGAGCCATGACCTTTCGGATAAGATCGAGGGATTGACCACATTTTCTACGCTGGATGCCCTGGAGGAAGATCCGCAAACAAAAGTCATTGCCCTTATCTGTAAACCTCCAGGTAGCAAGACATTGAGCAGGCTTATAGAGAGATTCAAAGCCAGTACAAAACCGATGATTGGCTGTTTCCTGGGCATCGACAAGGCATTGGAGGGAGAAGGAAAGATATTCCAGCGCTGTGCAACGATTGATGAAGCAGTGGAATGTGCCATTCTGGCAGTAAATCCTCAGGAAAAATTTTCTGGAAATGACATATCCAGATTTAAGAAATTGGTTGCAAAAGAGAAAAAGGGATGGTCACCTCAGCAGAAGTTCTTGCGTGGGATCTTTGCTGGTGGAACTTTTTGTTATCAAAGCCAGCAAATCTTAAAGACCGCCGGAATAAGCATTTACTCGAATGCACCCCTGGAGAAAAAACTTCAGCTTGATCATCCCAGCCACAGCCAGGAAAATACCATCGTGGACATGGGGGATGATTACTTTATGCAGGGGAGACCACACCCCATGATCAATGGACTGGAGAGGAAAAAACGGATTCTTCAAGAATCCGAAGATCCCGAGATGGCCATTCTTCTGCTTGATTTCATCCTGGGGTACAACTCTTCCATGGATCCCGTGGGTGAGGTTCTCGATGCCATCCTGGACGCAAAAAAACGGGCTCATGAGAGGGGCGGATACTTAAGTGTGGTGGCGTCCATGTGCGGGACCGAAAATGATCTGCAGGATGTAAAGATCCAAACACAAATGTTGAAAGATGCCGGGGTGATAGTTTTTACCAGCAATGCCCAGGCGACTTATTTTTGCAAAGAGTTGTTACTATGAATAAAAATGAAACCTCTCAGGAAAAAATAAAGCAATTATTGAATACTCCGATCGTAGCAGTGAATATAGGGGTAAAAAGCTTTGCGGACAACCTCGAGAAACAAAATGTTGAGGTAGTGCATGTATCTTGGAAGCCACCAGCAGGGGGTGACCATGAGATGATGGATATTCTCGAAGATTTGTTGTAAGCAAACATGTTCTTATAAACAGTAAACAGAAATTCGGCAAATGGATAGAAGCACCCAATTAATGAAATACTTGCATCACATTAAGTGAGGTTTTTGCACAGACCTTCATTCACCAGACTAATATGATCCAAAATCCTTCACAGCCTGGAAAAGCGCGAGCAAATTCTTAACCGGGATTCCTGCCTGGATATTGTGGGAAGGGTTAAAGACGAATCCACCACCGGACCCAAAAATTCGAATCCGTTCTTTTACCTCGGCTCGAATCTGTTCAGGGGTACCAAATGGCAGGGTTCGCTGCGTGTCCACCCCGCCACCCCAGAAAGTGACCTGTTCTCCAAAGCGTTCTTTCAATACACTTGGATCCATTCCGGCTGCTGAAGTTTGCACCGGGTTGAAGATATCGAATCCAGCTTCGATCAGGTCTGGCATCAATGCAACGATGGAACCACAGGAATGAAGGAAGCATTTCCAGGTTGTATTTTTATGCACCCAATCATTCATTCTTTTTTGAAAAGGCAAATACATTTCCCTGTATGTTTTATTGGAAATGAAAGATCCTCTTTGAGCACCAAAATCTGTTCCACTCATGAATATGGCAGTTATCCGGTTTTCAACAGCCTTGTGCAACCGGGCGAAGTTTTCGATCCCAATTTCACACTGGTGTTCGTAAATCTTAAGCACGTACTCTCTACGTGAGATTGTGCTCATGTACCAATCTTCCAGGTTGCGTATACCGCTGGGACTTTTCATCCATGGAGCGGAGACCTGAGAGATGTCTCCGAGCGCAGTCCCGCCGATATTCGCCAGGATAGCTTTGTCAGTCTGGGTGAAAAGGCGCTCTGCTTCTCGTCCAAGATAATCGAGTTCCTCTTGAGGGATCGGTTGGAATTCTTCAGTATTCTCCCGAATATCCATTTCGTAATCATCGGGGAGGGTGGGGCGGGGAAGACAGTCAAAATAAAAACCATCCTTAGGCATCCGACCGCTGGGAGAGGCGTTGTGATCGCCTTCGGGATACATGAGAATGCTGCCATCCGCTTCCGGTTGGGTATTGAACGCTTCAGGAACTAACAAAGGGGTTCCGTCGAACAGGGTCCATGGTTTCCAGTTCTCGTTACGAAAACCGAACATGTTGTTTCGCCGCCAGAGACTGATAGCATCGACCCCCAATGCATCCATCAAATC
>JBGQAS010000068.1:0-7679 GCA_041494435.1 Anaerolineaceae bacterium
CTAGACTATAGAAAAGAACAATGATCAATGGGAGGCATAGATGGCTGGAAAGTTTAAACTCGTTATCAACTCGGGCCCGGACCAGGGAACTGAGATTCCCCTTGAAAAAGCAGAAATATCCATAGGAAGAGATGTCAAAAATGATATCGTGATCAATGATTCGGAAGTATCCCGGCATCACGCCCGGCTGCTGTTGAGGACAAACACGTATGTAATAGAGGACACCGGTTCGACCAACGGGACATTCATCAACAACCAGAGACTCACCAGCCCCATTCCGTTAAAAGCCGGAGAATTGATTTTTCTCGGCGAAAATGTTTGCCTGGCATTCCAATCCTCTTATGGTGATGCCACGGTTGCCGTCAGCGCAAAGCGTGGGGGAGCCAGCCAAAATGTCCCAGTATCCACGCCTCCGCCCGTACCTTCTCGAAAAATGCCTACCACAGCTGAATTGAAAGCGAAACCTGTTGAGGCTGTAGAACCCCCCATGCCAATGGAAATGCCTGTGCCGGTTCCGAAAAAGAAGGTCTCGCGGTGGGTTTGGGTAATAATTATTACAATTCTGGTGATCCTGCTGGTTTGTGTTGTTCCCTTAATCATCATTGACGCGACTAATTCCTGGTGCTCAATCTTTGGCGACATTTTACACGGGATCAATCCCGCTGTCTGTGTCCCATAAAAAAAATGGGTTTAACAATGGGTATTGAGGATTCCTCAATACCCATTGTTTTGGATTGCACTTTCAAGCGCGATTGTTTACAATCAACCCAGAGGATAAATGACCGAAGGCGAAAAACCTATTTCCCCTCGCTGGAGTAACTCCACCAAGCTGATTGCCACTCTATTAATTGTAGCGGGTGTGATCGCTCTTCTAATTCGATTCCAATTCATGTTAGCCCCGCTAATTTTTGCGTTTATCTTAGCTTATTTGCTTCAACCTGCCTCTGCCTGGTTTCACCGAAAGCTGAATATCCCCTGGAAGATGGGGGTAAACCTGATTTACCTTTTCTTTGTGATTGTAATTGTTGGTCTTTTGATCTGGGGTGGCCTCGCATTATTGGATCAGATCCAAAAGCTGATCATTTTCCTTCAAAATACCTCAAACTCCTTACCTACGATAATCCAGGATTTTCTCCAACATCCTATTTTGATTGGTAAAACCGTCATTGACTTGACCAAAATTGATTTTTTACCAGCAGCTCAACAAATCTTGAATACGGTTCAGCCTTTACTTGGCAATATCGCAAAAATTGTGGGAAATCTGGCGACAGGGGCGGCAAACGTTGTCGTGTGGATCCTGTTTGCGATCTTGATCTCCTATTTCATCCTGCATGAGGCTGCGGGTAGGAGTGAGGCATTATTCCATTTGGATATTCCCCGCTACAAGGAAGACGTTGAAAAAATCGGTCAGCAAATTGGATCCATTTGGAATACCTTCCTTCGTCGCCAGTTGCTTATCTTTCTGCTGTCAATCCTGATTTACAGCCTTTTCTTGGGTCTGATGGGAATCAGATACTTTTTTGGTTTAGCCTTGATGGCAGGGTTGGCTCGTTTTGTTCCCTATATTGGACCTTGGGTTACCTGGATCACCTACGGTTTAGTGGCGAATTTCCAAGACACAAATATCTTCGGGATTTCTCCTCTGGGGTATGTGGTTGCCATTGTCGCACCTGCCATTCTTATCGATTACATCATTGACATGTACGTCCAACCGCGGTTGATGGGAGATGCATTGAAATTGCATCCTGGTGCGGTGATGGTGGGTGCTCTCGTTGGTTTGAATCTATTTGGGATCATTGGAATGATCCTGGCGTCTCCATTGTTGGCAACCTTTAAATTATTCTTTGATTATTCACGTTATAAAATTCAAGATGAGGATCCCTGGGAGCATATTCAGTCGCTGCCGAAGACCAAGCCGGAACGGCGTATTTTATACCGCATCTTTGCCTTTATAAAGAATACCTGGAACAATCTCAGAGAAAAAATATCGTACATGAAATTGACGTCGAAAACAAGAAAAGAGGAAAAGGACAATGCCCGAACCGAAGGAACCAAAAACCACCGTAATCGCCGAGACGGATAATTTTCTGGCTTGGCGCGCAGAAGAACCGGACGAAACAACCTACCATCTGGATATCAACAATGTGACCGTCCATTTTTTCAAGGAAGAATGGGAAGAATTTATAGATTTGATCAAATTAATTCCCCTTGAAAAATAGATAAACGATTCTGGTTTACAAAAAATCCAGTCTTGATTTATCTTTTTGACTTGCTTGATGATTTTCATAAACCCTTGTGGGAATTAGATAATTATTGAAATTTAGGATAAATTTATGTTTCTTAATGATGAGAAAGCAATCCATGCAAATGATCCGAGCGGAATGTTGGATGAAATCGACCATCTCCCGGATCAAATTGGATCGGCCTGGGCACTAGGCAAAAACCTACCTCTCAAAAAGTATGAAAAGATAGAAGTAATTATCATCGGCGGCATGGGTGGATCTGCTATCGGTGGGGATTTGTTTTGTTCCTGGTCATCCCCATTGATCAAGATTCCGGTTTTTGTCTGCCGTGATTATGACCTTCCAGCTTGGGTCAAAGGGAAACGGCATTTTCTCGTGGCAGCCTCGCATTCGGGCAACACGGAAGAAACCCTGGCAATCTTTCATGAAGGCATCCAGCGAGATTGTTCGATCATTGCTATCACAACCGGTGGGACGCTTGCGGAAGATGCAAAAAAAGCAGGCGCGGATCTTTGGCAATTTGAGCACGCCGGGCAACCTCGGGCTGCGGTTGGATATTCCTTCACGTTGCTGCTGGCACTCTTTTCGCGCTTGGGATTGCTCTCCATATCCGATGGGGATGTAAATTCGCTCATCGAAGCAATGAAAACCCAACAAAATATCTTAAAAGCGGATGTACCATTGGCGAAGAATCCAGCTAAAAGACTGGCGGGGCAATTAATGGATCGATTCGTTACAGTCTTTGGAGCCGAGTTCATGGCACCGGTTGCTCGACGCTGGAAAACCCAGTTGAACGAATTAGCCAAGGATTGGTCTGGTTTCGAGATCCTTCCAGAAGCTGACCATAACATGGCTGCTGGAACTCAGAATCCCCGGGAACTCTTGACCAAACTCTTCGGGTTGTTCATTGAAGCTCCCTCTTATCATCATCGAAACATCCTACGCTCCGAACTTACCCGAAACATGTTGATGGAAAGCGGGATCAACGTTGATCGGTATGTGCCACCCGGCGATACTACGTTGACCCAGATTTGGACCGCCCTGCATTTTGGTGATTACCTTGCTTATTATCTTGCCTTGTCCTACCAGGTTGACCCTACCGAAGTATTCGCACTCGATCATCTCAAGAAAACTTTAAAGTCAAACAAATAACTTTGGAGCTTTTATGGCGAATTTGGAAAATCCTTCACAACCCAAGCCGAGCCTTCGGACCCTACCACGAAATGTCTGGGCGGTGAGTTTCACCAGCTTTTTCATGGACATTTCATCCGAAATGGTGCTCAACTTGTTACCCCTCTTCATGGCGAATGTTTTGAATGTTGGGACTGCTGTGATTGGTGTGATCGAAGGATTTGCTGAAGCTACTGCCAGTTTACTAAAACTTTTCTCTGGCTGGCTTTCCGATAAGCTCCAGGGAAGAAAATGGCTGGCAGTTCTTGGATACGGCTTGTCTGCTATCTCGAAACCGTTTTTCATCATGGATAACATTTGGGTTATCGCTGCAGCCCGCTGGTTTGACCGGGTGGGCAAGGGAGTCCGCACATCCCCGCGCGACGCCCTGGTGGCAGATTCGATAGATGAAAAGCAACGCGGAATGGCATTTGGTTTCCATCGTGCAGCAGATACAGCAGGCGCCATGCTCGGGATTTTGATTGCATTGATCGTTATTTGGGTAATGCACCTGGATTTTGGCACATCAATATCTACTGTCAGCGATAAAACTTTTCACACCATTGTATACATCAGCCTTGTCCCGGCTGTGCTTGCTGTGCTTTCGCTGATAATTGGTGCCAGGGACACTCTCGTAAAGACTCAGAGGGCAATGCCAAAATTTGCCCTTAAATCACTTGGGAGAGAATTCCTGATCTTCATTGGGATAGTTTCGATTTTCACGCTTGGGAATTCTTCGGACGCTTTTATTATATTGAGAGCCCAGGATACAGGATTAAATCTTATCGGCATCACCTCCATGCTGGTAGTTTTTAACCTGGTGTACTCGTTGATTTCCACTCCTGCCGGCATCCTTTCGGACAGAATTGGGAGGAAGCGGTTGATCATCGGAGGTTGGCTCGTCTACGGGGTGATCTATACCGGATTTGCTCTTTCCTCGCAACCATGGCATGTTTTTGTTCTTTATGTCCTTTATGGGGTTTATTACGGAATGGCTTATGGGACCTCCCTGGCGTTGATCGCTGACATCGTCCCGGAAAATATGCGCGGTACTGCCTACGGAACCTATAACGGCATTGTGGGAATTCTCAGTTTCCCTGCCTCAGTAATTGCCGGGACATTGTGGCAGGGGATTGGCAGCTGGAAGGGGTTTGGAGCACCTGCTCCCTTCTTCTTTGGGGGTGGGATGGCGATCTTGGCTGCAATATTACTGCTTCTATGGAATCCCAAGAAAAAGGTTGTTGAATAAGAAAAAAGAGCCGAAAGGCTCTTTTTTTATTGTTGGACTTCACAGGAACTGAAAGTTTGTCCTGTCTTTTTCCATTGGTCGTATGAAGCAAGGATGGAAGATGAAAGGTTGGTATCCAGGATATGGGTATCCAGGATATGGGATAAATCAAGAGTCATCCCGTTAGATTTCAACGCGGAACATAATTGTTGCAAAAGGATAGCGTCAAGTCCTGATGATGCTGAATCGGAATCCTTGATTTTCGCATCTTTTTCCAGCTGTTTGGAGATTTTTCCGATCTCGTCCTGATCGATCATGATATATGCATCCCATTTCACTTCAAACGCCTTTTGGGTCAGATCCACAAACTTCGGATCCAAGACTTTGCCCTGGGTAAGGAAAAATTCACTCAAAAGCACCGTATCCTTCAAAGGATCCTTAGAGGGGTAAAGGGGGATGATTTCAGCTGCATTTTGATTCATCGTCGAAATAAACAAGCCCCAAGCTGAAACCAACCGCGGGTTCGGTTTTGCCTGCGTATCTACTGAAATGAACAAAACATTTGTTTGGGTTCTGACTTCGGTAATTGCTACTGTAGGGATCGTAGGTTCAGGTTGCCTGACTCCATGGGTGGAGAATTGCGCAAATAGAAACCCAAAGATGGAAAAGGGGATAAAGGAAACAGCCAGCAACCAGGCGTGTGTTTTCATATCATTTGACCAGCATGAAAATTACGCAACCGCAAATAAATCCGGCAAAGGATCCGGAAAAAATGAAGAATGTGCGCTGACGCAACTCACGGTCCTGGAGCAGGTGATAGACCTCGTTCACGAGTTTGCGGAGTTTCAGGTTGTTGGACATCATGGGAATGGCGAAATCCCAGAATCGAATTTCCAATTTTTTGGATAGGTTGGCAATCATGGCTACTCCTGGGTTAACGGGAAGTGGTGGTCTTCACTATGCGACCTTTGGCATCCACGGTCACACGCAGGTCACGTCCCATATTCTTTCCATCCGCTGTTCTGACGTTGGCGTGGAAAACAAGGACGGAAGAACCGTTGGGCAGGTTGCTGGACGTAGGACGCACACCAGCAAATTCTTTGTATTGGCGGTAGATTTGGCGTGAAACAAGGTCGATGATTTTAGAATCCATTTTCTCTCCTATCGAGCACGGCGGCGTAGAAATGCCGGGATATCCAGGTTGGTGCGGGGGTCCAGGGTCCCCTGGCTGTTAATTACCGTATGATCAACTGGATCGGATGCTTCCGCAGGTTGGGATTCAGCTGAACCGGGGGTAGTTTGAGCCATTACGGGTTCTCGATGATCCACAGAAGTCCCACCGATTCCTGTAATGACCATGATCACTTGTGCCCGATCCACCATGTGGGGATCGCTGATTACGCCCGGGATGATTTCTGCCTGGTCGTTGGTTTTTTTCTGGAGCAGGCTCAAGGCATCGGTCACTTCCATGAAGGTCAGGTCTGAGCCACCCGTGAAATTGCACAAGATACCGCTGGCATTGCCAACTTCGATCGAATCGAGTAAAGGATGGTGCAGGGCATTTTCAATTGCTTTAAGAGCTTTGCCTTCACCCTGGCCAACTCCCAGCGAAAGGATGGCGCCTTGTCCGTTTTGCATGAAATTACGGATATGAGCGAAATCCACGTGAATCGTACCGGGTTGAGTGATGAGCTCGGAAATGCCCTGGATACCCTGGCGTAAGACATCATCTGCCAGGCGAAAGGCGAGTTCCAAGGGCAGATCAGGAGAGGCAAGGGAAAGCAGGCGATCATTGGGGACGGTGATCAAAGTATCTGCGTAAGGTCGCAGCTTGGCCAAACCCTCACGCGCATTTTGCTGGCGACGACCAGCCTCAAAGGAAAATGGGGTGGATACTATAGCAACCACAATGGCACCCGTTGCGCGGGCGATCCGTGCTGCCACGGCGATTGAACCCGTTCCTGTGCCACCGCCCATACCAGCAGCTAGGAAAACCATGTCAGCGCCTGCCAGGGCGGCATTCAGTTCACGATAGCTTTCTTCTGCAGCCGCTTCCCCTGTGCCAGGGTTCCCTCCTGCACCCAAGCCTCGGGTGAGTTTGGGTCCCAATTGGATGTGAGTGGGGGCGAGATTGGATTGGAGAACCTGGCAATCCGTATTAGCGGCAATAAATTCAACACCGGGAATTCCCAGTTCGATCATCCGGTTGATGGCATTACAACCCGCACCACCCATCCCCAGGACCTTTAAAACAGGTAACCGGGCTTCGATGGGGGTTCGTACAACGGTTTGGGGTAAAACTGCTACAGTCATGGTTCACCTCTCGGCTAATTGTGTTGCAATACTCGTACCATCCCCTTGGATGCGGTCCACAAAACAACCTTGTAAACGGAGCTGGTTCAATTCATCCTCGGAAAAATCGTCTTCACTCCCGATCACGATCACTTTTCTCGCCAGGCTGGCATCCCGGAGGGAAAAGCCCAGGGTAGGGCGATTTTTTTTGACAAAAGACCGGATCATATCCAGGTGCCAGTCTGCAACTCCCCAGTCAAAAGAAGGGAGCAAAAGGTAAGTATCGATTTGGTTGGAAACCTGTTCAACATGGGGAATTTCCTTGGAAGCAATGGGTTTTTGCAAAATGCTCGCCATTTTTTCCCCTAGGGTTGTAATCGAACCATCCAAATTGAACCAGGCATTCTGATGTTCAGGTTGGGAATCTTCGCTGGTAAGTAGGGAGAAAATGATTGTAGGGGATGAAGGATTTACTTCTATCCTTTGATTTCCAGAAGAGAGGATTTCTTGATAGGTTTCAGCAAGGGCATTTGGATCGACAACTTGGTTCTGTGCAGGTCCGGGGAATCCACTTTCAAAAAGGAAAACGGGTAATTCTCGACCCAAAATATTTTTAGAAATGGTTGTGTACCAGTCAGAAATTTGGAATCCACGCTGATCTTGGGTACTGGGCAATGAAGTATAGGGACGAGCAACCGGCCACTTTTCTGGTCCACCCAGGCCCCAATCCAGGGGATGGTTGAAAG
>JBGQAS010000399.1:0-2474 GCA_041494435.1 Anaerolineaceae bacterium
AATGGAACCTTTGGTGGAGGTATTCAGTACAGATTCATTGGGGGCAAGGGGGTTGTAGAAAACAGTCACGGGTGCATCGAGCGGATATTGCGCTAACTTCTTGGTGGCAGTGTTGTAATCATATCCAGTCTTGCTGAACCCAATCCGGGTGCCCACCAGGGAGGAATCACCCACCTGGTATTGATACTGAATGGTCGGGACATAGGACACGGAGGTGCGATGGGTTTCCCGATCCACACTGCGGTCTTCCTCCAGGGTGGCGGTGGCTGCGGCCACGGTGGAAAAGAAGATCTGCCATTCTTTGAGTACGTCGAGGATGTTGTTGGTCACGGGAACCTCCACGGGTATTAGCGCATATTCTGACCCCCTCCTACCTCCCCCAAATGCACGACATTTGGGGGAGAGAAGTTTTTTTGCTCTCCCCGGCGGCTCGCCGGGGATTGAAAAAAAGTGGCAGCGTGCCGCCGCCTGGAGCATTGTTAGGTTTATTTCAACTTCTTCACATATATTTCCACGGCTTGCTTCATGAAAACAGCCAGGTCGGGGTGGAACTTGAGGAAGGTCTTCTGGAAGCCGGGATGGTCATTGTACAGTTGCGCCAATCCCAGTAGCCGTTCCTTATCCGGTTCATAGAAGTGACGCAGGTTCTGGTACCAGCGGGCGACGAGCGCCTGTACTTTCGGGCTATTGGGCCCTTTATCCATATTTGCCGCCAACGATGTGTAAATCTCGTTGGATTCCAACAGGATTTTCTGTTGTTCCGCTTTGGAAAGCGCCTGATACTTTTTATTAGAAGCATCCACTTCGGCATCTCCCCACCGTTCGCGGGCTTCCTTTTCATATTTCTTCTGTTCTTCATTACTGAAGCCTAAAAACATTTCCTTGTTGTCCATTTCGATTTTTCCTTTCAAATGCTCGATGGTATTCTCCACCGTCTGGATGAGCGTGAGGGTTTGCGCCGCACGCCGTTCCAGGGCAGCCTTGTGCTCTTCGAGCGCCTGCAGTGCGTCGAAGGCGGGGCTGGCAAGGATGCGCTTGACCTGGTCCAGTGGCATGCCGAGCTCGCGGTAGATCAAAATTTGCTGCAGGGTGATCAAGTCTGCATCCGAATAGCGGCGATAGTCGTTGGACTTTTCGCGGGCAGGGGAGAGCAGGCCGATCTCATCGTAATAATGGAGGGTGCGGATGCTGATCCCGGCTAGTTGGGCAAGCTGCTTGATGGAGGTACTCATGCCGCTATGATAAACCATGACGTTACGTTAATGTCAAGGGATTCTTGAGACCCAATTTCACGAATTCGGAAAATTGGAATACAATAAGGCTTCAACCAACTTCAAAATACGAGGAATCATGCAATATCGACAATTTGGAAAAATGGAGTGGAAAGTCTCCGCACTTGGGTTTGGGCTGATGCGCCTGCCGCGAGTACCCAGGAGCAAAGAAGCCATCGACGAAGCCCAGGCTTTTTCCATGGTGCGTCATGCCATCGATGAAGGGGTCAATTATCTGGATACGGCTTACATGTATCACGGGGGGCAAAGCGAAACCTTCCTGGCGAAAGTCTTGAAGGACGGCTATCGCAAGAAAGTGCGCATCGCGGATAAGATGCCCACCTGGCTGGCGAAGGAACCCGCCGATTTTGACAAGCTGTTTCAGGAGCAACTGGACAAGGTCGGTGTAAAGTACTTCGATTTTTACCTGCTCCATTCCTTGAACCGCAGCGGTTGGAAAAAATGCCTGCAATTGGGAGTACTTGAGTGGGCAGAAAAAATGAAGAAAGCCGGCAAGTTCCAGTATTTTGGCTTCTCCTTTCACGACGATTTCAGCGCCTTCAAGAAAATCATCGACGACTACGACAGATGGGATTTCTGCCAGATACAATACAACTACATGGATGTAATGAACCAGGCGGGGACGCGTGGATTGAAATACGCCGCCAAGCGTGGCATGGGTGTGATCGTCATGGAACCCCTGCGGGGCGGCAAACTGGCAAAACTGCCCGCCGTGGTAAAAGAAGAAATCAAAGCTGCCCCCATCAAGCGCAAACCCGCGGATTGGGCTCTGCAATGGGTCTGGGACCAGCCTGAAGTCTCCCTAGTATTGAGCGGCATGTCGAACATGAAACAGGTGGAAGAGAACCTGGTCAGCGCGGACCACTCGGGTGTGGGATCGCTCAGCAGGGAAGAAAAAGCCATCGTGGTAAAAGTTCGCGAATCTTTCAAAGGGCTGCAGCCCATCCCATGCACGTCATGCCAGTACTGCGTGCCCTGCCCGAATGGAGTTTTCATCCCGGATAATTTCAGCATCTTCAACCAGGGTGCGATGATGAAGGACTGGGGTGAAGCGAGTTTCGTCTATACCCACCACATCTCTGAAAAAGGCCGCGCCAGCGCCTGCATCGACTGCAATGAGTGCGAGCCCAAATGCCCGCAGAAGATCATGATCAGTGACTGGATGCCCTATGTGGACAAGGT
>JBGQAS010000031.1:0-10972 GCA_041494435.1 Anaerolineaceae bacterium
ATCGGCGTGGTTGTCGGTGCAGCCACCGATGTTGCCAAGGAAAACGCGGACTTGATCTTATTGGACAACAATTTCAAGACCATCGTTGCAGCCGTAGAAGAAGGGCGAGTGATTTTTGATAACATTCGGAAAGTCGTCGCCTATACTTTGTCGAACTCGTTTGCAGAAGTGCTCACCATTTTTGGTGCCATGATGTTTGGATTGCCTGCTCCTCTCTTGGTGGCTCAAATCCTTTGGATCCACCTGATCTGTGATGGTCCCTCCGATATAGTGATCGGTTTTGAACCCAAGGAAGCAGGGATCATGAAAGAGAAACCCAAGACTCTCAAGGAGCCTATCCTGACGGGTTTGGGTGCGACCTTGATTGCTGTCATCTCCAGCGTTAGTTCGATCATCGCTTTAGTCCTTTTCACATATTTCTACAAGATCCACGGAGATGCCTCTGAAGGCAGGACTATAGTGTTCGCCAGTTTTGCCATCAACTCCATGGTGTACATCTTCGCCTATCGAAGCATGAAGAGCCCCTTGTTCAAGATGAATAAGCTTTCTCAAAACAAGCCTCTTATTTACGCGGTTGTTGGCGGTCTGGCCATCGCATTGGTAGCTCTATTTGTACCCGGTATCCGCAACTTGTTGAGTCTTGTCCCGCCGACCATACCTGATATTCTGATGATCGCTGCGATTGCCATTGGTTTGCTCGCCACGGTTGAGCTGGCTAAATGGCTAAGGAAATTGATCAATAAGGAGAAAAGCCATGGATATTAGGCATCAGTTGGAAGAAAAACATTTCATCGAGGATATCGGTCTGTTCTTCGAACAAATGGGCATGCCGCGCATGGCGGGGCGGATCCTGGGTGTATTGCTGGTTTCAGAACCTGCTGCTCAATCCATCACAGATATTGCCCAAACCCTTCAGGCCAGCAAAAGTTCCATCAGCATCATGGCACGGCTCCTGGTGGAAAATGGCTTGATCGAGCGGGTTGCCTCCCCTCTTCCCCGCCGTGATTATTACCGCTTCAAACCAGGGGGTTGGATCCTGTATATGCGCCACTGGATGGCACTCTGGTCAGCATTGCATCAGATCGCTGAAAGAGGGATCGATTTACTAAACGGTAAAACCGCCCTTGACAAGGAACGACTGATGGAAGCTCACGACTTGTTTTCCCTGATGGAAGAACAGATGCCTTCGATGCTTACCAAGCTGGAAAAAGAACGGGCAGAACGAATAAAAGGGATTTCCCCAAAGAACGGATAGTTCGGAGCCGACTGACCCGCTGTGATGCTTCCCGCACAGCAATCCATCTTCAGGAAATATCTCCACATCAAACCGGAAGATCTTTGCAAGATCATGAGTTCAATAGGTGCAATACATCCCGCATGGCCTGTTCGGAATTGTGGAACCGGATGCCATGAATTCCAAATTGGTTTGCCGCTTCCACATTTTCCAACTGGTCATCCACAAAAATGGTTTCCTCAGGCAATATCCTCATAAAGTCCGTTACATATTGATAAATCTTTGGATCCGGTTTCTTCAAATGGATTTCAGCTGAGAAGAAAATGAAATCGAACACGTCCCATGCGGGGAATTTTGTCCCCAGGGATTGACGGGCATCCATCCAGGCGTTGCTGAGAAGGCCTGTCTTGCACTGAGACCGGAGGGCTTGAATTTGTTTCAACAAATCCCAATCCATGTTGTCGCCAGAAAAAAAATCTTTGCGGAATTGGGCACCATCTTCGAGGGAAAGACCAAACTGGCTATATATCCATGACCACAATTCATTGTCAGTAATTAATCCCACGGTTGCGTCTTGAGCCTTTTCATTATCGAAAACCAATTTGGGTAAGAGCTTTTCATCGATCTTCAAAATTTCTGCCCATTTTCTGCGAAAGGATGAATCCTCCGTCCGCAGGATCACTCCCCCCATATCCCATAAAACTGTTTTAATTTTTTTTGCTGCACTCATGAAGTTTCTCCACTTTGAGGTTTTAATCCGACGCAATATACCATTATGATTTTCCCCTCTAAAAATTATGGAAATCAGGGATTTACCACAACCAAAATCCCTCGTTCCCCCTTTACCTCGTGATTATCGATAGAACAGACAATTCGATATTCTCCTGGCATGGCGGGTGCTACGAATGAAACATCTGTCAGGTTCTGGAGCACTGAAACAGACCAGTATTGGTTATCTAAGAGAGTAGGATCGGTTTCTCCCGAAGCCTGTCCCTTTAAAACCACAAGGTTGTGCGTATCTCCTTTAGGATTATGAATGGAAAGTTGAATAAGCTGTCCAGAAGGAATGATCCATCTTAGTGGAGTAAACCGGGAATTCTCAATGGTCAGGGAAATATCAGTCCGCGCCATGTTCCGTGGATTTCCAACAGAACATCCGCAAAGGGTTAAACAAATTATCGATAATCCAGCCAGCCACCAACGTTTCACTTGTAGTGCTCCATCAGGCTTATAACCCGGTCGGCATAGACATACCCCACTTCAATAGGTCCATAGGCTCGCAATGCATCCCGAAGATTCCCAGTAGTTTCCAACAAACCTGCTATCAATTCAGTGCCGTAGGAAATATTATATTCCGGGTTCAGCAAAAACTTGGTGGGGGGGCGGCCAGAAAAACAGGGTCCTGAAATGCATTCGAATGCCAGGGCTTTTCCATCACCTGGCATGATTTGCATCAATCCCACTGCCCCATTTTTTGAAATAGCTGAAGGATCTCCACCACTTTCCTGTTGGATGATGGCTGCTATCAGAATTGGATCCACCTCCCAATCAGCAGCATATTCGTTGATCCATTTACACCACTTTTCTACTGCAGAGGGAATTTTGCCGATAACGCTGCATTCAGAGGATGACTTTCCACCCGTAACAGCGTTTTGCAAATTGGAGTGAGGAAGCAAAAGCATTGTTGCTCCGATCAGACAGAAAATTCCACCCACGATTCCCGGTATGATAGTTATTTGAATCTTTTTCAACATTTTCGAATTATAGAACTTATATTCTATTTTCGCAAATAAAAGCTGCCGTTGATTCCAACGGCAGCTCATTCAACTGACATCTTATCGATCCATGCTGACAACCTGGGAATCCCAACGATGCCATTCCCCGGTTTTTTCTTCAAGGATCTTAATTCCTTCTCCAACGGGTTTGAGACCCGCCAGCTCCATATCCGCATCCACCATGATCCGAACGAGTTCATGGAATTTAATTTGCGGCTCCCAATCAAGCATTTTTCGGGCTTTCATAGCATCAGCCTGCAAAACATCGACTTCCGTAGGACGAAAATAGCGCGGATCGATTTTTACAAAGTTGTCCCATTTCAATCCAGCATAGCTGAAAGCCTCTGTAAGGAATTCCTTCACCGAATGGGATTCACCCACCCCAATTACAAAATCATCGGGCTTATCCAGTTGAAGGATCAGCCACATGGCTTCCACATATTCTGGAGCATATCCCCAGTCGCGGCGAGCTTCCAGATTGCCCAGGTAAAGATACTGCTGCTTCTTGGCAATGATCGCTGCCAGGGCGCGGGTGATCTTTCGGGTGACAAAGGTCTCTCCACGTCGGGGAGACTCATGATTAAAAAGGATGCCGTTGGATGCGAAGAGGTGGTAACCTTCCCGATAGTTCCTGCACATCCAATAGGCATATGCCTTGGCCGCTGCATAGGGGCTGCGGGGTTCAAAAGCAGTCAATTCATTCTGGGGAGGTTTAGCGCTGCCGAACATCTCACTGGATGAAGCCTGGTAAAACTTGGTGTTTAAGCCGCTCTTGCGGATGGCCTCCAAAATGCGGGTAGTTCCCAACGCAGTGATATCCCCAGTATATTCAGGCATTTCGAAACTGACCCGAACATGGCTCTGTGCTGCCAAGTGATACACCTCATCAGGTTTGACGTTGTAGATTACTTCAAGCAAAGTCTCTCCCACCGACATATCGCCATAGTGAAGATATAGGTGGACTTTCTTGCCACCGTTATGGGGGTCATGATAAATATGATCGATGCGTCGGGTGTTAAATGTGCTTGCCCTGCGGATCAACCCATGAACTTCATACCCCTTATCCAGCAGCAATTCTGCCAGATAAGAACCATCTTGACCGGTGATGCCGGTGATTAAAGCTTTTTTCACTTTCTCTCTCCCGTAGAACTCGAACGGAATCCCTCGATGAGGGTTTGGTAAGTATAATCTTGGCAAAAGGGACTGTCAATTTACGAAAAAACTGCCGCAAGGTGTACTCTTGCGGCAGTTTCAGTTTATTTCTTTTCTGTCCTGCTGGGAGCTTTCTTTACGGGTGCTGTCCCATCCTTCTTAAAGGTAAGTCCAGTCTTTTCATCATTCAAGCCTACGAGTACTTTATCGCCTGATTTGTAATCTCCGCTCAGGAGCTTGACGGATAATTCACTCTCAACAAATTTTTGCAATACACGTCTTAATGGTCGTGCTCCGAACATGGGGTCAAATCCGGTTTTCGCCAGCCACTCCCTGGCTTCATCACTTAATTCAACTACCAGCCCTTGTTCTTCCAGGCGGGAAGCCACTTCCTTCATTTGAAGGTCCACGATTTTATCCATATCCTTCAACGTCAAGGGGGAGAACAGTATGATCTCATCGATTCGGTTGAGAAATTCCGGGCGGAAGGCAGCTTTTAATACCTTGTCAATTTTCTCATGATCTTGACGGTCTTCTTCCTTCTCTCCGGGTAAAACGAACCCGAGAGGACCTGATTTCTTTACGAATTCAGTCCCCAGGTTGCTGGTCATGATCAAGACGGTATTTCGGAAATCCACCGTCCTCCCCTGGCCATCCGTCATTCTTCCATCATCCAGGATCTGCAATAGCGAATTCCATACTTCCGGATGCGCTTTCTCAATTTCATCGAGCAGGATCACGCGGTAAGGTCGGCGACGTACTGCTTCGGTAAGTTGACCACCTTCCTCGTACCCCACGTAACCTGGAGGAGCTCCAAAGAGCCGTGAAACAGTATGCTCTTCTCGGTATTCACTCATGTCCAACCGGACCAGGGCTTCTTCATCCCCAAACAGAAATTCTGCCAGGGCTTTCGCCAGTTCAGTCTTGCCCACACCGGAAGGTCCAATGAAAATGAACGATCCAATCGGTCGGCGTGGATCTTTTAACCCGGAGCGTGACCTGCGGATGGCATCTGCGATGGCATGCACAGCTTCGTCCTGCCCTATGATCCTTTGGTGCAACCGTTCTTCCATTTTCAGGAGTTTTGCAGAATCAGACTCCATCATCTGGCTCACCGGGATTCCCGTCCATTGCGCCACTACCTGGGCGATATCATCCTCAT
Organism: Anaerolineaceae bacterium; assembly: GCA_041494435.1. Classification (GTDB taxonomy): domain Bacteria; phylum Chloroflexota; class Anaerolineae; order Anaerolineales; family Anaerolineaceae; genus JBGQAS01. Next base: position 5,324 of record JBGQAS010000031.1, read on the forward strand.
CGACATATTCATCCAGCTGATGTTCGGCTTCCCATTTGTCACGTTCCTGGTTGAATTTTTCCTCGATACGCAAACGGTCTGCTTTCTTCAACGCAGCTCTTTCATAATCCCTTTCCGAACCAGCTTGAGCTTCTTCGGCACTCAGTTTATCGATCTCGCCTTTCATGTCCTTCAATTCCTTTGGGAGGGAATACAGTGCTACGCGTAATTTGGCGGCAGCTTCGTCCATCAGGTCGATGGCTTTATCAGGCAGGAACCGGTCGGTCACATACCGTGAAGAAAGTTTGGCTGCGGCAACAAGTGATTCATCAGAAAAGTGAACCTTGTGATGAGCTTCATAACGATCTCGCAGCCCAAACAGCATCTTGATGGTGTCATCTATGCTTGGTTCCTCTACATATACAGGAGCAAAACGCCTTTCCAAGGCGGAGTCTTTTTCAATGTATTTTTGATATTCGTTCAGCGTAGTTGCACCTACGCATTGCAATTCACCCCTTGCCAGCGCGGGTTTCAGCATATTGGACGCATCCATGGCGCCCTGGGCTGCTCCAGCTCCCACCACGGTGTGCAACTCATCGATGAATAGAATAATTTCATTTTTAGACCGTTGGACTTCATCGATGGCTGCCTTCAACCGTTCCTCGAACTCACCTCTGAAGCGCGAGCCGGCGATCATGGCACCCAGGTCCAGAGAAATGACTTTTTTGCCTGCCAGCAATTCCGGTACATCGTTGCTGGCGATTTTTTGCGCCAAACCTTCGACGATAGCTGTCTTTCCAACGCCAGCTTCACCGATCAGCACAGGGTTGTTCTTGGTGCGACGGGAAAGGATCTGCATCACACGTAAAATCGCTTCGTCGCGGCCTATGACCGGGTCGAGCTTTCCTTCCCTTGCCAGTTGGGTCAGGTCTCTTGAATACTTTTCAAGCGTTCGATAACGGGTCTCAGCTTGAGGATCCGTCACCCGCTGCCCGCCTCGAAGTTGTTGAATGGCGTCGTAGACCCTTTCACGGGTTACTCCAGCACCTTCCAACAGGCGGGAGGAAGGAGTGTTCTTTTCCAAAAGGATTGCCAGGAAAAGATGCTCGGTGGAAATATATTCATCCTTTAGTTTGCTGGCTTCTTCGTTCGCCAGGTCGATGATTCTCTTCACCCGTGGGGTTATGAAGATCTGTCCCGCTCCCCCGCCAAAAATACTGGCCTTGGGACTGGTGCGCAAAATATAATCCAGCCTTTCAGTTAGAACGCTAGGTTCAACTTTTAGAACTTCCAAAACCTGGCTGACCACCCCCTGCGGTTGCTCGATCAACGCCAGTAGTATGTGTTCAGTATCAATTTGGTTATGCCCGTAGCGCTGGATGATTTCCGCGGCGCGCTGGGCAGCTTCTTGGGCTCTTTCTGTAAATCGGTCAAATCGCATCATAAGAAAAATGTCCTTGTTTTTGTTAAGATTGGTCAAAATGATTATAGCATTCTACATTAGAACGAGATTTGTTTTTTCGTAGAACTCTATTAGAACCCCCCAATTAGTTCAAATTCCGGGCAGGTTTTGCGAAAAAACAACCCTGCCGCCGATCATGGTCATTCGAACATGGAACTCTTCATCCAAAAGGATCAAATCCGCATCCTTGCCTGTCTCAATACTACCCTTGGTTTCTGAAATGCCAAGCAACTTGGCGGCATTGGCGCTGCTGCATAGCCAGATATCTGCCAGGGAAGTTTTTGTGTCTTGCATAAAGTTACGCAAGCCAATTTCCATCGTCAGGGAACTCCCCGCCAGCGTTCCATTGGGCAATCGAATTTCATGGTTCTTATATAGTACTTTCTCGTTCCCCGAGGAATATTCACCTTCTTCCAAACCATTCGGACGGACGGAATCAGTCATCAGGATGATCCGGTTGGCTCGCTTCATCCGGAAAAGGACTTCCATCGCGGCAGGGTGGACATGAATCCGATCGGCAATCAACTCGCAGCTCAATTCGGGCAAGAGGAATGCAGCCCCTAATATTCCCGGGTTGCGATGGTCAAAAGGTGCCATCCCATTGAAGGTATGCGTAATCAGGCTAACGCCCTTCTCTACCGCCAATTTCATCTCCTCAAAACTTGGCTGGCAATGACCAGCCGCAACCACTATATTCTTCTTCTTGCATTCCGCGATAAATTCTGTTATCCCCAAGATTTCCGGGGCAATCACAGCAACTTTGATAATGTCCCTGTCCAGGTACTCCATGAATTCCTTGGGGTTAGGTTTCCGTATGGCATCCTTGGGTTGAGCCCCGGCTCGTTTCGGGTTTAAGTACGGCCCCTCAAGGTAAGCCCCAAGCAGAGTTGCTCCCTCCGTTGTTTTTCCAACTGTGGATTTTATGGTGCCCAGCGCCGCTAAAATCTGGTCATGTGGTGCTGCCCAAGTTGCTGCCAGGAAAGACGTCACCCCATGAGTCGCGAAAAACTGGGCTATTTTCACTAAACCAGTTGGCTCTGCATCCATCGCCTCACACCCAACAGCCCCATGAGCATGAATATCGATCATCCCTGGAAGCAAGTCTAATCCGTTTGCATCCAGGTTTACATCGATGGCGTTTGAGGGGAAAGCAGGAGGATGACCTCCACCCGTCCGGGTGATTTTTTCACCTTCAATTAATACCCAGCCAATGGTTTCCAGGGCGAAAGGAGCATGAACCCGCGCGTTCCGAATCAATATCACTTTGGGTCTTGTGTTCATTCAACTTTTCCTTCCCTGTTTCGTATATTGAGTATCCTGATATTGACAGGCTGTGTCAAGAAGAGATGCTATTTCAAATGAATTGTTAAGCAGGTTGCTGTACAATAAAAAGATGGTTTTTCCCTCTGACCCTTCATCCTGCATCCGTCCTGTCGATCCAACCCGTGACCTGGATGCCATCGCTGATTTAATCGAATTATGCTTTTCGCCAACAATCGATGCAGATGGGAAAGAGTACATCCGATACTTGCGCAGGATGGCTAGCAGTCGTTTATATCATTTTGTTTACGAAAATTCTCCACAAAAACCCAATGCCATCGAAGGTTTTGTTTGGGAGGAGGATAAAAGAATAAGAGGGAATCTAACCCTTATCCCATTCCCAAGTGAAAAAAATTCTCATTACTTGATCGCCAATGTAGCTGTTCACCCCGATTCCCGGCATAAAGGCATTGCTCATCAATTAACCCATGCAGCCCTCGGAGAAGTGCGCAAGCGACCGGCTGGTTCCATCTGGTTGCATGTCCGGGACGATAATGCCATAGCGATCCATTTGTACGAATCATTGGGTTTTGTGGAAAGAACCCGCCGCTCCACGTGGGAGATTGAGCCAGATTTCCAGGACATTTCGCAACCATCAAATTTTCGGGTCGAGACCAGATCTCGTTCCGAGTGGACTCGGCAAAAAGAATGGCTGAAGGTGGCTTACCCCGAAGACCTTCGCTGGAACCTTCAGTTGGACGAAAAACGGTTCGTTCCCAGCATTTGGGGTCAGGTGAAAGATTGGTTCACCAGTGATCCTTTGCTTCATTATTCACTTTACCTGACTCAGGAATTGGAAGGAATAGTCACGTTTGAGACCTCTTCACGCCGAGCAAATATCCTCTGGCTGGCATGTCCTCCGGAAAAAGATGAGGAAATCATTCGATATCTGATCCCATCTTCCTTAAGATATTTTCCTGGCAATCGCCCTATCGCAGTAAACTACCCGGCAGAGAGGGGTGTCCCTGGTTTCAGCAATGCTGGTTGGAATAAACAAAACACTTTAATTTGGATGGAACATATAGATCAAAAATAATCAAGGAGGTAAATATGTTACGTTTTATAGGTCGGTTTGTGATCAATGCCTTGGCTCTGGCTGCAGCAATTTTCATATTGCAACCTCATATTTCAGTCGAGGGCACACCCTGGATTTCCATCCTGGTACTTGCTGTGATCTTTGGTCTGGTCAATGCTTTTATTAAACCGTTGTTGATGATATTGTCCTGCCCATTGCTCATCCTCACCCTGGGTTTGGGTACGATCATCATCAATACCCTTCTTTTCCTGCTCACCGGTTGGATTGGAACTCAATTCGGTTTTGGATTTACGGTTGAGAATTTCTGGTGGGCACTTCTGGGTGCGGTGATTGTCAGTGTGGTCAGCTTCATCTTAAGCCGCTTTCTCCACACATCAAACACCAGTAAATAAAAGCCAGCCCAATTGGGCTGGCTATCATCCATTCTTTTCATTTACTGTACTGGAAGCCATTGCATGCTGGCATAATCCCAGCGGAAAACGGCCGTCTGATTAGCGTCGTATAAGGTCCAAATATTGGTGGAATCCTTTACAGGCAGCGTCCCTGCTGGTAATTGAGACATGATATCCAGTGGGACGATGGGTACCCATTGACCTGCTGCAGGATCCAGAACATATACTGCCAGTCCATCCGGTGTATAGAGCATGCCAGTTTCCGCATTGTAGCCCAAGGTGACATTCGAAGGCGGATAAATTGGCAGCACAGTGGAGGGTATTGTCGTCGGTGACTCGGGCAATGTAAAGTGCAGGAGGACATTATTGCCTGCATCACTTACCCAAATCCCATTGGAAGCATCCCCGGTAATGCCAGAGGGCAAACCGAAACCATCCGTGGCTGGGCTGTATGAACCCCAACCTCGCAGGTATGTTCCATCCTTGGCGAATTCCAGCACCCGATAACCATCCGGATCGGTAATGAAAATATTGTTGTTGGAGTCCAGTGCCAGGAAGGGTTTATTCTCCACCGATTGACCAGACCAGGCTTTAACATCCCAGCTGGAAATGGGGGAATACCCGGTTCCTGCGGAATTCGGTGCAAATACCTGTATTCGCTGGTTCCAGGTATCAGCTATATAAAGATTCCCAAAATTATCGAATCCCAAGCCCACGGGTTCGTCGAATTGACCCAGGTCGAATCCAGATCCTCCAAATTGCCCGATATATTTTCCATTTGCGTCAAAAATCACAACAAATTTATTACCGGTATCCGTCACGAAAACGTCACCGTTTGAATTCACAGCAATTCCACGTGGACCGTAGAAGCCAGTGGGTGCACTTGGGTCCCCATAGGTATTCCACATGGTGAGGAATACGCCATCACCGGTGAATTTTTGAATCCGATAATTCCAGGTATCGGTTACATAAACCGATCCATCCGGTCCGACTGCGACACCCCAAGGCTCGTTAAAGGTACCCGGATTTGCCGTTCCATCCTGAATGCTGCCAAAGGTTCCCCATACTTGGAGCACGGTGCCATCGGTGGCGATGTGCTGGATGCGGTTGTTGCGGCTGTCTGCTACATAAAGGGAGCCGTCCAATCCCAAAGCAATAGCTCGCGGGGCATTGAACTGACCTGATTCGGCCCCGGGTTGCCCGATAACCTTATCAGGCTGGACTTCGATCATTTTGCTCAAATATGGATCCACTTCAGCTACTGGAGGAGTAGAGGGGGTGACGCCATAATTCCAGATAAGGTCGACAACATCCTTGCGAATATACATTCGTAATTTTTCGCTGGGTGACCAGGTGCTAACTGTGAGTGAGGTATTGTTGGTCAATTTTGCATAAAGGGTGTAATCCCGGTCGAACCAGATATTGAAAACAGCCTGGCGCATATCTTGGTTGCTGATGAC
>JBGQAS010000413.1:0-2364 GCA_041494435.1 Anaerolineaceae bacterium
AATCCAAAGATCTTGCAGGAAAAACCCACGCTTTGGATTGAAAAGTCGCGAAAATGGCTGAGTTCAAGGGATTCCAGGTTAATTATCTTGGGGGTGAAAAGTCTTGAACCGTTACTATTTACAGAAAATTTCAATGATCTACCTCAAGTTTTCGACTCCATCCATCCGCTGTTTTTGAACCTCAAAGTGGATGTTTTTCCCGAAATGGTCCATCTCTTCGAAATCCTGGTCGAAAAACACTCCACAGAGACCGTGGCTTTTCTTAAACAAGTGATTTTTGAAAGACCAGTTTCTGCCACCTTGCGTCTCATCCGCAAGATTCTACCTTCCCTGCCAAATAATGTTCAGGTCTCCATACGCGAAGCCATTGAAAAAGCAAATCCATCTCCTTTAGCCCTCCCATTACCACCCTCCAAGACTAAAATCAAGCAAAAAACCGTCAAAAAAAGAAAAATCGACTAATATTCTTTTAACACACTTCCAATATCCCTCTCCTTCCAGTGAATACTTCTCTCTGGTATAATCCAGACATTGACTGGTCCTGTGAATGGCTATTCGCTGTTCCCATGGAGACCTGCAAAATTCGTTCTAAAAGGCAGATGTCATGATTGCAAAGGAAAAAAAGACAAAGATTATCGAAGAATACCATGTTCATGAAGGCGATACAGGTTCGCCCGAAGTACAGGTGGCTATTCTAACAAACCGCATCAACGAATTAACCGAGCATCTTCGCAGCCACAAGCATGATGAATCATCGCGACGTGGATTGCTGAAAATGGTTGGTCACCGACGCCGTTTATTGGCTTATTTACGGAGAAAAGATTATCCCCGGTTTGTAGCCCTGGCCGAAAGGTTGAACCTAAGGCAAAAGTAATCGCACGACCTTCATGAAGTAGATGGAGCAAGCCTGTCCATCTACTTCTTTCATGAAGGAAATTCGCTCCGTCCGTTGGGAATTGAAATGTATCCCGGAGGAAATCTCCAGAACAGATTTCAGTCCCTAACAGGCGGAAATACAAAAAGGGAAAAAGAAATGAAACCAGAATCAAAGATCTATACCACCGAGATCGGTGGTAATACGCTTACCATTGAAACAGGTAAGCTCGCTCAGCAAGCCGGAGGTTCCGTTACCATCCGGTTGGGCGAATCCATCGTGTTCGCAGCCGCGACCATGGGCAAGGAGCCCCGGGCAGGACAGGATTTCTTCCCGCTGACAATTGAATATGAAGAAAGAATGTACGCTGGTGGGCGTATCCCGGGTTCGTTCTTCCGTCGCGAAGGGAAACCCTCGGATGATGCCATACTGATCGCACGTCTGACGGATCGTCCCTTACGGCCGTTGTTCCAACAGGACATGCGGAACGAAGTCCAGGTAGTATTATTCTCGGTATCCGCTGACGTGGAAAATCCACTGGACATCCTGGCGATCAATGCTGCCTCCGCAGCACTCATGATCTCGGACATCCCCTGGGGAGGTCCGGTGGGCGCTGTCCGTGTTGGCATGGTGAATGGTGAATTAATCGCTAACCCCACGTACCAGCAAATGGCAGATTCTGCTTTTGACCTGCGTATGGCAGGCACCAAGGATGCCATCTTGATGGTGGAATGCAGCGCAAATGAAGTAGCGGAAGATGTTATGGTCAAGGCCTTGCTCTTTGGGCACAAATCCATGCAACCCGTTATCGCGCTCCAGGAAAAAATGGCAGCTGAAATTGGCAAGCCCAAGCGTGAAGTGCAACTCTTCCCCATTCCCCCGGAATACATTGAGGAGATGGAAAAGAAAGCCACTCCCGAGTTGGAAGCCATCCATGACAAATACACCAAACGCCTCGAAAATTACACGGCAATTCAAGAACTGGAAGACAAGCTTGTTACGGAACTTGCCGGCGATGACGAGACTAAGGCTGAACCCCTCAAGGGCGCCTTCCATGAGGTTTACAAAAAAGTTGTTCGTGATCGAATTTTGAACCGAAATCTGAGACCCGATGGCAGATCGTTGGAAGAAATTCGCCCGATTTGGTGCGAAGTTGATATCAGCCCGCGCGCCCACGGTTCAGGCTTGTTCACCCGAGGTGAAACCCAGGTATTAACCCTGGCCACACTGGGTACGCCAAAAGAAGCTCAAGAAATTGATACGCTATCTCCTTTGGATAGCAAGCGATACATCCATCACTACAACTTCCCGCCCTATTCTACAGGCGAGGTGAAAAATATGCGTGGTCAATCGCGCCGGGAGATTGGGCATGGTGCCCTGGCAGAGCGCGCATTGCTCCCTGTCATCCCACCGGAAAATGAATTCCCATACACCATGCGCCTGGTTTCCGAAGTGCTTTCTTCGAACGGTTCATCCTCCATGGCGTCCGT
>JBGQAS010000003.1:0-23230 GCA_041494435.1 Anaerolineaceae bacterium
GCGCGGTTCACTTTGATCGCCAAAGTCCCCCCGCTCTTGCTCATGGCATCCACTGCGTTGCTGATTAGGTTGATGAATACCTGTTCGAGGGAACGTAAATTGCCAATAACGACCGCTTTTTCAAATTCACATTCGTAGAATGGAGTGACGTTCACTTTGCTCATTCGGGGGCGCCATCTATCTAATAGGCGCTGTAGCAAGATCTTCATATCAACAGGTTCAAACTTCTGCTCCACTGGACGGGAAAAAGCCAGTACCGATTCCATCAAGTCGTTCAACCGCACGCAATCACTTTGGATCCGTTGTATGACCGGTAAATTGGGATCGCCTGGTGAAAGCCTGGTTGCCACCAGTTGAAGCCCGGTGGAAATGTTGTTAATGGGATTTCGCACCTCATGCGCAAATATGGAAGTCACATCCCCGAGAATTGCCCGGTGTTCCAATTGCTGGGTGCGCGCCATGATCTCTTCATGCTCGCTGACATCTCGGAAAAAGATGAGGATCGAAGATAATTGTCCATCTTGCATGACCGGATTCACCTGGATTTGCGCCGGGAACGCGTGTCCATCCCGTCTGTGCATGCTGGTCTCGTTGATGTTAGGCGTGGCTATCCCATTTCCCGCTGCTTCCAAAGCCGGTATAAGGTTTTTCGGCCCGATGAAAACATTTTCCACGGGTTGGTTTATTAACTCCCAGTTGGCATACCCCAGCATCCACTCCGCGGCAGGGTTGATGAACAGAAGCTTGAGGTCCGGATCGAGCACGCAAATCCCTTCTTGCGAATTTTCAAATTGTGCTTCCAAAACGCCCAGACGGCTTTTCGTATCGGTCGATTGGTTTTGGAGATGGTCCAAAAGTATCGTCCTTTGCAGCTCTCGGCTCACATATTTCGATAGAAAGGTAAGCGCATTTTCCAGGTATCTCACAGGTGCCTGGTCTTTGCCTGCCACCACGATTAATCCCAGGTTCGCTGATTCCTGTCCCAAGGATCCCGTTCCGATATAGGCGTAGTTGCTGATCCTGCCAAACCGATGGATCTCGGTCAGCACTCTTTTTCCGGGCATCCAGGTGGTTGTTTCCTGTAATCGGCTCAAATCGGTTGAAGGTAGCGTTTCTGGGAAAGTTGAACTTTGCTCCGACCATGCTACTCGCCGAAGTTCCGGTTTATCCGCTGTTGCCAGGTAGAAGGAAACCATATCCGTCTCAGCGAATTTGGAGAGTTCATCGCCGATAACTTTCAACCATTTTTCCTGATCTTCGCCCTCTGGGATCGCAATGACCGCATTCGCCATTTGCAAGAATTTGGCAGCATCGTCAGTTGAACTCGTTTGTTTCTCGTCGATCAAGGAAAAGGTGGCAAGGAAAGTTGGATAGTCCCCGCCAAGCGCATGGTATTTCACGTTGACGGCAATGGCGGGTCGATGGCTTCTTTTTAAAGAAACGGCATTTTCTTGGTCATTCCGAATGGAAGTTACCGGCTGTCCCTCGAATATCGAGTTGACCGGTCTTTCCATTACTTCATTGCGGGCAAAAGAAGTTAATTTGAGGAAAGGCAGGTTCACTGCGCTAATGTGATATCGTGATCCTTCGAGCAGGATAGCCGGATCGTTCAAAAGTTGAAGCATGGAATTCAGTTCGGGTAGAACGGGGTTTTTAGTGGGCAAAATGGTCTCGATTAACGATCGCTGTTTTGTATTCTTCATGGGGTCACTTGTCGCAAATGAGCGGGAAGGATCCCTTCCATGGATCGGTATTTTGCTACTGTCCGGCGGGCCACCGCGAACCCCTGGCTCTTCAGAAGGTCTACGAGTTCGAAATCGCTCAGGGCATGTTTTTCGTGGTCGATGATGTCTTTAAGCACCGTGCGCACATTCAAGCTTCGGTCGAAGAACATGGAAAGTGGGATGATCCTCCGGTTGGGTAATTGTACTGATTTGTTCGCCACAGCCCGGGAGATCGTCGATTCATGAACACCCATTTCCCTCGCGAATTTCGCCCGTGTCACTGGTTTGAGTTGCCTTTCACCGTGAAGAATGAAATCCTTCTGCATGCTCGCGATCTTGGACATCAATTGGCGCATGGTGTTGTTCCGCTGTTGGATGCATTTGACAAAAAGCGAAGCCTTCTCCAGGTCGTTCTTCATCTCAACCTTGGTCTCATCCTTGGTTTCGTGAATAGCTTCCCGGTAGACCGGGTTTACTCGTAACGTGCCACAAGTGGGCATCAATAATTCTATGGAAAGCACCTGGCGGTTATCCCGTTCCAGGGTGCTGATAATGATGTCAGGGTGACGGTACACATCCAGGTCGCCCTTGTCAGGTAGCCGCGAATCCCCCCAATGCGATCGTCCCGGGAAGGGGTTCAAATTCTCGCCAATGAAATGGTTGACGCGTTCGATTTCCTTCACGCTGACGTTAACTTTTTTGGCGATCTCAGCAAATTGATGGCGGCTCAGTTGCTCCAGGTGGTCCTTGACCAGGATCTTCGCAATTTCAGGAATGGGATTGGTTTCTTCCAATACTTCCAATTGGACCAGCAAAGCTTCACTGGAATTGATGGACCCAACCCCAATCGGGTCGGCATGTTGGATCAAAGCTTGAATTTCTTGGATTTTCGAAATGGGCACATGGAAATAAGCTGCTACCTCAACCAGGTTGCAATCCAATAAACCATCTTCGTTCAAATGCGTCAGCATGTAGGCAGCGATTTGACGGTTCTCAGGTGCCAAGTCAGACGCTATTTGACGGAGAACATAAGCAGGTAATTCCTCAACTTCAACAGAATTCGGCTCGTCCATGGATTCCGCATCGGGGTTATATTCTCTTGAGAACAAGTCCTCCCGCGGGGAAATAAATACCACGGGTTCTTCTGTGGTTAAGTCTTTGGGTTGGCTGCAGACGGGGCATTTGCCATGTTCCGGCAACAGCCGGTGGCACATGGGGCAGCGCCTTTCTTCGATCAATTCCAGCGCCGGGTTGCTGGCAAGTTCTTTCTCCACTTGCTGGTTCAGCTCATCCAGCGTCAAACTTAACAGGGACATCGTTTGAGCCAGGTGAGCCGTGGTTGTTGGTCTTTGGGTTTGAGCGTGAAAAGGTGTCTGAAACATGCCTGCCTTCTATCAAAAATTATAGTGATTTTTGCTTTTGATGCAAGTTTTATGCCATAGATTTTTCGAGGAATTTTTACGAGTGGTACAATCCCTTTTTGGATAAAAACAGTGAAAAATTCTGAATTGACCATCATCGGGGGTGGGCTCGCCGGCTGTGAAGCTGCCTGGCAGGCAGCTGAAGCAGGATTGCATGTAAAGCTATTTGAAATGCGTCCAAATGTCTCGACTGGCGCGCATAAGACCGATGGGCTTGCTGAATTGGTTTGTTCCAATTCCCTTGGCAGCTTGCTTGCCGACCGGGCGTCCGGGTTGCTGAAAGAAGAACTCAAGGTCCTGAAATCCCTCCTGGTGGATTGTGCCGAAAAAACCTCCTTACCGGCTGGTAATGCCCTGGCTGTGGATCGGACATTGTTTTCCCAGTTGGTGACTGAGAAGATTTCCAATCATCCCCGGATCAAGGTTTTTCGGGAAGAAATCAAGAACATTCCCACTACTCCTGCAATTATTTCGTCAGGTCCCCTCACCTCTTCCGACCTTGCTCAATCCATCAAGGCTTTCCTGGGTCACGATTCCTTGTTTTTCTTTGATGCCATCGCGCCCATCGTCAGTTCAGATTCGATCAACTTTGATGTCGCTTTCAAAGCCTCCCGTTTTCATGAAGACACCACTGGCGAAGGTGACTATATCAATTGCCCTTTCAGCAAAGATGAATACCTTACTTTTGCTGATGCCCTTAGGTCAGCTCAGACCATTGAACTTAAACCCTTTGAGTCCGAGATTTCTTCCGGTGTGAACGCAGGTTCCCGAAAGTACTTCGAAGGTTGCCTGCCCATTGAAGAGCTTGCCCGCAGGGATCCCCAGGCGTTGGCCTTCGGACCGATGCGCCCCATTGGCCTTTACGATCCTCGCACCGGCAAGGGTGCTTATGCCATCCTTCAGCTCCGGCAGGATAACCAGTCGGGAAGCTTGTACAACATGGTGGGTTTTCAAACCAATTTGTCTTATTCCGAACAGAAACGCGTTTTCCGCACCATCCCCGGCTTGGAAAAAGCTGAATTTGTTCGCTTTGGGCAGATGCATCGGAACACTTATATTGCCTCTCCGCTTTCACTCAAGCCAACTCTGCAATCGCAGAAGCGCGATGATCTATTCTTCGCAGGCCAATTGATTGGCGTAGAAGGCTACATGGGCAACATCGCCAGCGGTTGGTTAGCAGGCACCAATGCAGCTCGTTTTTTGAACGGTCAGCCTCTCGTCACTTTTCCACCCGAAACGATGCTTGGCGCGCTCATCCAATATGTCACATCCTCGGACATTTCCACTTTCCAGCCCATGAAAGCCAATTTTGGGATTCTGAAGGAACTTCCTGAATACATTCGTTCTCGGAAAGAAAAAAACAAAGTTTTGTCCAACCGATCTTTGGAATATATGAATTCCTTCATGAAGAGTTGACATGAAAAACTCAAAACGGGCAATTATTTGGATCGCCATTTCTTTCGTTTTCTTGGGTGCACTGACCATCGTTGCTTGGCTCAATATCCATTCTCCCGCAGCAAGCCGATTCGATGGCAACCGTGCTTACCAGGATGTGGTAACCCAGGTGGATTTCGGTCCTCGGGTTCCTGGTACACCCGCCCATCAAGCTGAAGTCAATTGGCTAGTTAGCCAGCTTACGAGCCTGGGTTGGTTCACCGAAGTCCAGACCATCAATAATGAGAGCATCCAAATCCTGAATGTCATTGCCAAAAGAGGTAAGGGTTTTCCTTGGATCATTCTTGGCGCTCATTATGACTCCCGCCAATATGCCGACCAGGACCCCAACCTGGGCAATCGCTTGAAACCGGTGCCCGGCGCCAACGATGGAGCTTCAGGGGTTGCCGTTTTGCTCGAGCTTGCGCGGATACTTCCAAAATATCCTTCTTATCAGATTTGGTTAGTTTTCTTCGATTGGGAAGACCAGGGGAAAATCAACAACCAGCAATGGATCCTCGGTTCCAGGGCTTTCGTCGACACTTTGACCCAAAATCCGGATGCCGCTGTCATCATCGATATGATCGGTGACAAGAACTTGGATATTTATCTCGAAAGGAATTCCGATCCCACGCTCTCAACCGAGATTTGGGGTATTGCGAAAGACTTAGGTTATCAGAGTACCTTTATCAATCAAGATAAATACAGCATGCTCGATGATCACACTCCCTTCCTGGAAAAAGGGATAAAGGCGATCGACATCATCGATTTCGACTACCCATACTGGCACACCACCAGCGATACTGCCGATAAAGTATCCGCGCAAAGTCTTTCCATCGTTGGAAATACTTTATTGAAATGGTTACAATCCAAATAGTATTTGGCAAAACTAGTTTTCTGTCGTACACTAGAATTCCAAAATACTTTTGAAGGGGTTTCAGGCTCAAGATGACACAAACACAATCATTCCCACCCGCAGAAAGAATTGCCGGCTTCAAGCTGTATTTTTTTGCCGCGCTTGGACAAAAGTTGAACGAACTGAAAACTAAGGGTGTGGACGTCATCCGTCTGGATATCGGTTCCCCCGACCTGCCCCCCAAGGATTTCATCATTGAAACCCTGGTAAATTCAGCCCGCCGCCCTGATACTCATGGCTACACTCCCAACGGCGGTTCCCCCGAATTCCGCAAAGGGATCACCAAGTATTACGAAACCCGCTTTGAGGTGGAACTCGATCCCAACACCGAAACCATTGGCCTGATCGGTTCCAAGGAAGGGCTTTTTAATCTCAGCCAGGTGCTGGTGAACCCGGGTGATGTTGTCCTCGTCCCGGATCCTGGTTACCCAGTCTACAGTGCTAGCGGACTGATTGCCGGCGCAACCGTCTATCACATGCCCATCCTCGCCAAAACTCACTATCTTCCGGAATTGGATGCCATTCCAGCAGATATGGTAAAGAAAGCCAAGATTTTGTGGCTCAACTACCCCAACAATCCTACCGGGGCTGTTGCCACCATGGAATTCTTTGAAAAAGCCATCCAGTTCGCTCAAAAGCATCACATCCTCATCGCTCACGATGCCCCTTATGTGGATATCTTTTTCGGCGGGTATCACGCTCCGAGCATTTTGCAGGTACCCGGCGCTAAGGAAGTTGCCATTGAATTCAATTCACTTTCCAAAACTTACAACATGGCTGGTTGGCGCTTGGGGATGGCGGTTGGCAACAAAGACGTCATTAAGTATCTGAATACCTACAAGAGCCAGATGGATTCCTCCCACTTCGCTCCCATTTTGGAAGCCGGAGTTACTGCATTGTGCGGCGATCAGGAATGGATTATCGAACGGAATCAGACGTACGAGAAACGCAGAGATATCATCCTCGCTGCTTTGAGATCCGCGCACATTGATGTGGAAACCCCTCCTGCTTCCATTTATGTCTGGTCCTCTCTTCCCAAGGGACAGACGGATTCCATTTCCTATTGCGCCAAACTCCTGGAGGAAACGGGTGTTTCCATTACCCCCGGCATTGTTTATGGGGATTATGGGGAAGGTTACATGCGCTTTTCTCTTGGTACCGCTACCGACAAAATCGAAAAAGCCATGCAGCGCTTTTGTGAGTGGGCAAAGTAACTATTGATTCGAGGATTGATTGACTAAAAGAACATCTGAATCGACGAAACCCCCGGTGGAAAAAGCTTTCCTGGTGGGTGTGGAGTTATTCCACGAAACCAAGCTTTTTTCACTCGAAGACTCTTTGGCAGAACTGTCACAATTGGCAGAGACCGACGGGTTGGAAGTTGTAGGCGAAACTTACCAAAAATTGGATCGCCCGCATTCCAGCACTTATATTGGTCCTGGGAAAATTGAAGAGATCAAATCCATCGCCGGGGAACTGTTTGCTACCGTTGTGATTTTTGATTTTGAGCTTTCTCCCCGTCATCAGCGCGAACTGGAAGAAGCCTTTGGCGAGGGGATCAAGGTCATCGATCGGACGGCTTTGATCCTGGATATCTTCGCTCAACATGCCCAAACGCGGGAAGGCATCCTCCAGGTGGAATTAGCTCAAAATGAATACCGGCTTCCCCGCCTTACTCGCGCCTGGACTCACCTTGCCCGCCAGGCAGGTGGTGGTGCAGGAAGGACCGGCAGCATCGGCGGAGTAGGTCTTCGAGGTCCTGGCGAAACCCAGCTGGAAGTTGATAAACAGGAGATTCGAAGACACATCTCGATTCTAAAAAAGGAACTTGAAAAAGTTCGGGATCAACGATCCCTGCATCGGGTTCAGAGAAAGAAAGCCAACCTGCCTGTCGTTTCCATTGTTGGCTATACGAATGCCGGAAAATCCACCTTGCTCAACCAGCTTTCGAAGGCGAATGTTTACGTAGCAGATCAACTTTTCGCCACCCTGGATCCAACCACTCGCCGTGTACTCCTTCCTGGAAATCACCTTGTGCTTTTCTCGGATACGGTCGGTTTTATCCAGAAGCTGCCTACTCAGCTGGTTGCTGCTTTCCGTGCAACCTTGGAAGAAATCAAGGAAGCCGATCTGCTTCTCCATATAGTGGATATCACCCACCCCAATGCCCTCGCTCAATGGAAATCTGTGCAGGAAACCTTGAAAGATATTGAAGCGGATAAATTACCTATGGTGACCGTGCTGAACAAGATGGATAACCTACCCGACCCCCGCCTGGCGAAACAGACCCTATCAGCCTACCCCGATGCTGTGGCAGTCTCTGCCCTCACCGGGGAAAGCATCCCCGATCTGCTCGATCGCATTGAAACCATTTTGTACGAAGCTCATGCAACGATTAAAGTGAAGATCCCTTATCAAAATGGGCAATTGATTTCCATTTTCCACGAATACGGTCACGTTACGAAGATCACCTATTCCAAGGATTCTGTTTCTATCCAAGGTACTATTCCTTCACGTCTTTTAAATCGTTTTCTGCCCTTTATGAGTACGTCACAAAAAAAATCGACCGAAGAGTAGACAAACAAAAAGAGCGCAGACGGATCCGCGCTCTTTTTCATCGTTGATTAATCAGGACTTCTTTTCTTCTTTTTTGTGGGCAATGACTTCCTTGCCCTGGTAATGTCCACAATTCGGGCAAACCGTATGAGGCAACCGCATTTCACCGCAATTGCTGCACTGTACCAGGCTGGTTACTGTCAAGAAATCGTGAGAACGTTGGCGGTCTCGCCGACCCTTGGAAGATTTCCTTTTAGGCAATGGAACCATGTATTACTCCTTCAGATCGATCCTCTCGTTATTGTAAAGACATGGCATTATACTTTCCGGAGCGAAACCCTGTCAAGGAGTTCCAGCAGAGGTAATTGTTGTACAATTCATAAAATGGAAATCGAGATAGCAGCTTCCAAAGTGAATAGGTATGCTTCCATTGAAAGTGGAGATACGCTCGAAGTTGTCGAACGTCCCAATGGAGGCCTATCCGTGGTGCTTGCCGACGGTCAAACCACCGGTAAAGGCGCCAAAACGATTTCCTCCATGGTTGTCCGCAAGATCATATCTTTACTGGCGGAAGGCATCCGTGATGGAGCAGCCGCCCGTGCGGCATCTGATTACTTGTTCACCGAGCGTGGTGGAAAAGTCAGCGCCTGTCTTCACATCCTCTCGGTTGATTTTCACAGCAACACCATTGTTATCACCCGTAATAGTCCAACCCCGGTTTTCGTTATCCGGGATGAAAAGATCGAGCAGATAGACAGCACCAGTTCGCCCATTGGGACTTCCCGCAACATCCGCCCTACAATTGCAGAAATTCCTCTCGAAGGAGGCATCACCATCATCTTGTTCACAGATGGTCTGCTTCATGCAGGTGAATCCACGGGCACTCAAATGGATATCCGCACTTCCCTGGAATCCTTGCTGGAAGAGGAAGATCCCTCCGCCCAGGTTGTAGCTGACCAATTGCTTTCACAAGCTGTGCGCCTGGACCAAAATCGTCCCAATGACGACATGAGTGTGGTTGTCCTTCATGTTTCTCCCCGCGAACAGGATTCAGTCCGTCGGATGACGATCCACCTGCCCGTCCCTGGGATCTACATGAGAAAATGACTCAAACCAGTAGCAACCCCCTCGTCGGTATCGTCGGGCCTTGCGGATCTGGCAAAACAACCCTCACACACAGTTTGGAACAACATCAAATACAAGTCAGGCATATCGCGCAAGAACATTCATACGTTCCGGATATGTGGCAAAGGATCAGTCATCCAAATTTATTGATCTATCTGGAAGTTTCTTTTGAAAATGCCACGAAAAGGAGAAAATTGAATTGGACATTGCTCGAGTACGAGGAACAGCTTTATCGTTTGCGCCATGCTCGCGAACATGCTGACCTGATTTTGAAAACGGACCAGATGTCTCCGGATGAAGTCCTCCATGCAGTTCTTCAATTCATCCAAAATAAATATTGATTCCCAATCTGCACTGCACATGGATTTTGAAAGGAAGTATAATCACGGACGGTTTATGGGTTCGCTTTGCATCTCATCCGGTTGGAGGTTGTTTCCTAAATGAAACGTCGTCACGTATACCTGATCATCATTGCGGTTATCGTTGCAGTTGTGGTGCTCCTGGATCTTCCTCAAACTCCCAGTTTCGTTAATTCAATCTTGGGTCGCCAGCTAAAAACTACTTTGGGACTCGATCTCACCGGTGGTGTTCAAGTTTTGCTGGCTCCTCAAGCAGGATTTCCATTCACCGCATCAAATCTGGATGACGCAGCAAAAATTCTCCAAAATCGTACCAATGCTTTGGGGGTTGCGGAAATCACTTTCCAAATTGCCGGCGGACAATACATCCTGGCAGAATTCCCCGATGTAAAGAATCAAGATGCGGTAAATGCCATCATTCAGGAAACCGGTCTGCTCGAATTCGTGGGTTCGGATACTCCTTTAGCGCCCGATACCGTCATTCAAACGGACTATACCAATGCAGCTTCAACAACCCCAACCGTAACCGAAACACCTCTTATCTCCAACCCACTACAAACAACCCCATCGGGTCCTGTGTATCACACCGTTATTACCGGAGCAGATTTGAATTCCGTTTCGGTCACCAGCAATCCCAACAACCCGACATTGGGTATTTACATTGAATTCACCTTGAAGCCTGATGGTGCGACAAAATTCGCGGATTACACTACTGCCCATGTGGGTCAATACCTGATGATCGTCCTTGACCATAAGGTATTTTCCTCTCCTCGAATTGACAGTGCCATCACCGGCGGGAAAGGCATCATCCAGGGTAGCTTCACTTCTGATACAGCTAATCAACTTGCAACTGTTTTGCGCTATGGTTCCCTTCCTGTGCCTTTGGAAATTGTACAGAATCGGGTTATCGGTCCCACCCTGGGACAAGACTCTCTGAACAAAAGCATCCTGGCTGGTTTGATCGGGTTTGCCATCGCTTCCATCTTTATGATCATCTATTACCGCTTACCCGGGGTTCTGGCAGTCCTTTCCATGCTGGTTTATGCGTCTGTAACTTATGCCATCTTCCGCCTGCTTTCAGTAACTCTTACCCTCCCCGGCATTACAGGCTTCTTGCTGAGTACAGGCGGTGCGCTGGATGCAAATATCTTGATCTTCGAAAGGATGCGGGAAGAATTAAGGTCGGGCAAGAATTTGCTCACCTCCATTGACCTGGGTTGGAAGCGTGCCTGGCCTTCCATTCGCGATTCGAATATTTCAACCCTGGTCACCAGTGTCATCCTTTTCTGGTTTGGTTCTGCGAGTGGAGCAAGTATTGTTAAAGGATTTGCTCTGACCCTGGCAATCGGCATCATCGTCAGCTTGGTCAGTGCCATATTTGTCACTCGCACTTTCCTCGATATCACTATCGATTTCATCAAACCATCTTCCCACAAAACCTGGTTCGGAGCTTAAAGGGAAAAACCATGATCAATATCATTAAAAATCGATACATCTTTTTTGGAATTTCTCTACTGATCATCATTGCTGGGTTCACTGTCCTTGCTGTTTATGGTCTCCCCCTTGGCATCGATTTCACCAATGGGACTTTAACCGAATATCAATTTACGTCCGGTACTCTTCCGAGTTCAGCCGATTTGAAAACTCTTTACTCAAACGATGGCGTACCGGATATTCAGACGGAAACGACCGGTACGAATTCGATCATTATTCGTTCCACAGTAATGGATTCAGCCACACAAACCAAAGTGCTGGCTGACCTGAACGCGAACTTCGGGACCGTCACTGTATTGCAGTCAAATTCCGTTAGTCCAATAATTAGTAAAGAGGTGACGAACCGCGCCATCCTGGCAGTAATCGTGGCGGCAGTAGTGATTGTTTTGTACATCACCTATGTCTTCCGCAAAGTTCCCAATGCTTTCCGCTACGGGATTTGCGCGGTCATCGCTATGATCCACGACATTCTGATCGTGTTCAGCTTGACCGCCATCGGGGGCCACTTCTTTGGATGGACGGTGGATTCGCTCTTCCTCACTGCTTTGCTCACCGTCATCGGTTTCTCAGTTCAAGACACCATCGTGATTTACGACCGAGTCCGCGAGAATAATTCCATCCATCGGAAAATTTCCTATGAGCAGCTGGTCAACCATTCGATCGTTCAGACCCTGCAAAGATCCATCAACACCAACCTTGTGCTGGTTGAATTCATTATGCTTGCTTTAGTTCTGCTGGGGGGTGTCACCATCCGCCAGTTCACCATCATCTTATTAGTAGGATTGTTTAGTGGAGCATACTCTTCCATTTTTGTGGCTGCTCCCCTACTCGTGATCTGGGAGACCAAGGAGTGGAAGACCTGGTTTAGGCGCAAGAGTCCCGGGACCATCTAATACCTGAAAAGACAAGGTTTCAATAAAATGAAACCTTGTTTTCTTATTCTGATAAAATATTCGTAAACTTCATATTTCTTCGGTGAATCGCCGGAGGAAGAGTGAGAAAATACTTAACGGAGAATCAATGCGCAAAGATATCATCTTGATCACGGGTGCGAATGGGGAAATCGGGCATGGTTTAATATCCTATTTCGGAAAACATGCTGAACAATCCATTGTCACTATCGATGTTCAACCTCTTGACGATGAACTGAAACCTTTTGTTTTGAACCCCATCCAGGGGGATATCCTGGATGCGAATATGCTGGAACGTCTCGTGGCGGAATATGACATTAAGACGATTTTTCACCTCGCTTCCATATTAAGCGCCAAAGCGGAATACAACCCTGAAGTGGCTCATAAAGTGAATGTGGATGGTACCTTGAATCTGCTTAAAATTGCTGCCGATCAATCCCGCTGGCAGGAACGTCGGGTGAAATTCATTTATCCAAGTTCGATCGCTGTTTATGGCATCCCTGACCTGAAAACAAAGGAATCCTGTGGAAAGGTGAAGGAATGTGAGTGGACCAATCCAATCACCATGTATGGCTGCAACAAACTCTATTGTGAAAACCTAGGCAATTATTATTCCCATTTTTACCGCCAACTTTCTCCTGAATCGGATCGCTGTAGTATTGATTTCCGTGCCCTGCGCTTCCCAGGGCTAATCAGTGCCCAAACCATCCCGACCGGTGGAACCAGCGATTACGGCCCCGAAATGCTTCATGCCGCGGCACAGAATAAAGCCTACTCTTGCTTTGTCCGTCCGGATGCCCGACTGCCCTTCATGGTTATGCCTGATGCAATCAAAGCTTTGCTGAAACTCGAGTCAGCAGATCCTTCCAAGTTGACACAATTTGTCTATAATATAACTAGCTTCAGTCCTACGGCAGACGAATTTTATCGGATCGTTAAACATTATTTCCCAAAAGCTGAGATCAGTTTTGAACCGGATCGCAATCGACAGAACATCGTCGACAGTTGGCCCGGAGATATTGATGACAGTTCAGCCAGGCAGGATTGGCAATGGGAGCCCGATTACGATCAAAAACGTGCCTTTGAGGAGTACCTGGTCCCAGCTGTCAAGCTATGTTACAAGAAAAAATAGGTAGAGGACATGAACGAAAATCCTGGTTCGTCTCCCATCCCGCTTGGTGCGGATGACAAGATAGCCTCCGTGATGATGTATTTCCCTACAGCGATTTTTTGGGGGGATATTGCCATTCGGAAGCAATTCAAGCCAAGCACCTGGCTCACTACCAATGGCGTTCCCGATAATATCCATTTGTTCAATCCCAAGGCCATTTTTGCCAGCAATTCTCCCAACCCTAAGCCTGCAGTTTTGAATGAATTGATTGTCCCAAGTGCGACGATCCTCGCCTACCATCAGGTTCCCCCAAATTTCGATCCCGTGGACTATGATCCGAACGAACCTAATATGCAGATGTGCCCTGTGGATGCTTTCTTCGGAACATATCTATTCAGTGGAAAGCTTCGCATCTCTACCAAGCACACTTTGCTCACTTATCTTGAAATTACACACGTAACTTACCTTTGCTTTTACGATGTTGTTATCCAAAACACATTCATGCCCAATCTTGGGTCGGTGAAAGTTCCATTTGCCTTGGTCCGCAAAGAAGGTGCTTTTCTGAATCTTGCCAAATGATTTTGTCTTATTGGGTGGAAGGGTACTTTGGATAAATTCCATATTTTTATTACCCGCAAGATCGATCGATCTGCAATTTCCTTCCTCGCTGATTCATGCATCTTAGAAGTTTGGGATAAACCAACTCCACCCGATTATGAAACCCTAATCACCAAAACGGAATCCAGCGATGGTCTGATTTCCTTGCTAACGGATAGGATCGACCGGGAGCTGATCACTCGCTCCAAAGGAAGGCTGCGGGTTGTCAGCCAGATGGCCGTCGGGGTCGATAACATCGATTTGGCTGCAGCAACCGAGAACAACCTTCCCATTGGGCACACAGCAGGTGTCCTTACCGAATCAGTTGCCGATTTCACTTTCGCCCTGTTGCTTGCTATTGCACGCCGTGTGGTCGAAGCGGATGCGGAGGTGCATCAGGGCATTTGGCAGCCCTGGGGACCTGACGTCCTTTGTGGAGCAGATGTCCATGGTTCAATTTTGGGGATTATTGGTATGGGTCGGATCGGTCAGGCAGTTGCCAAAAGAGCGCGCGGTTTTGAAATGGAAGTGCTGTATTATGATTGCTCGAGGCATCCTGAAATAGAAAAAGGGTTGAATTCTAAATGTGTTGACTTGGACACGTTGTTGCATACTTCAGATTTTGTTTCCATTCATGCGAATTTGACGAAAGAAAATTATCATCTGATTTCAAAAGAACAATTGGGCAAGATGAAATCTTCCGCTTACCTGGTCAACACATCGCGAGGAGCGCTCGTCGATCCTGTAGCTTTGGAATGGGCTTTGGAGAACAAAATTATCGCAGGTGCTGCAGTTGACGTCACGGAACCTGAACCCATCCCTTCCGGCAGTCCTCTTTTAAAGTTCAAGAACCTTGTCATAACCCCGCATATCGCCAGTGCCAGTATCCAAACCCGCGCGAATATGGCCATGGTTGCTGCCAGGAATCTTTTGGCAGGCCTGAACGGAGAACGTCTGCCATTCTGTGCCAACCCCGAAGTTTATTCGTAGAACTAGAACGCTATTAGAAATACGAGGTCGTTTACGTTTGTCCCCGTTGGACCCGTTTTAATCAATCCCCCCACTTTTTCAAAGAAATGGTAAGAATCGTTCTCAGCAAGAAACGCCTTACCGCTTAATCCATTCTGTTTTGCAATTTCAGCAGTCTTTCCAGTCACAATCACTCCGGCAGCATCCGTAGGTCCATCTTCCCCGTCGGTCGAAAAGCTGATTAATGCAACATCCTCAACACCATCTAATATATCGACTGCAGATAATCCCAATTCTAAATTTCTTCCCCCCTTCCCCGTCCCTGTCACATGTACTGTCGGCTCGCCCCCGAAAATGGCAACTGTAGGCTTGAAACTCTTTTTCCTTGCTTTTGCCATCTTTGAGAGGAATTCTGCTAACTGAGTACCGACTTCCTTTGCTTCTCCGGTATACGGGTTTTTAACAGGTACAACCTCCCAGCCTATTTTACGTGCGGTCTGTTCACCTGACTTGATGCTATCAGGATTGCTCAGGATTAGCTGGATTTGGGTATTCTCTAGTCTTTGGTCACCTGGTTTTATCGTTTCTTCAAATAAACCTTGTTTACCTGCATTAAGATACTTCCAAATAGAAGGATCAATACTCTGATCAAGCTGATATTTCTGCAGAACAATAACTGCTTCTTCAAAAGTAGATGTATCAAAGGTTGTCACTCCCGAAGCTACCGAACTGAGCTCGTTCCCAATTACGTCGGAAATTACTAAAGACAAGGTTCTTGCCCCATGAGCTCTCTTTATAACACCGCCGCCCTTTAGCAAATCGAGATGCCTCCGGATGATATTCATTTCCTGGATGGTGGCACCACTGGCAATTAACTTCTGGGTCAGGTCCTGCAAACTGGCAAGCGATATCCCTTCGGTTGGTGCAATGAGCAACGCCGATCCACCCCCGGATAGTAAAACCAGGAGAAAGTCGAACTCTTCAATCTTCTCAAGGAATTGAATTACCATCCGGCCGGCCTTCAGGCTGTTTTCTCCCGGGATGGGATGATCTCCTTTGACCAATTGAATTTCATTTGGCAATGCAATCGAAGGATCAGGATTCTTGTAAACCACCATTCCGTCAGTTATCTTTTTTCCAAATTGGTCCACCGCCGCTTTGGTCATCGGAAGGGCAGCTTTTCCAATTGAAAGGACGCGAAGGTGGGAGAAAGAATTCGGTGATGTCTCCATGCTTCCCAATGCCAGGTCCTTGCTGTTTTTTTGCAAGTAATCTAACATTGCCTGGTATGGGTCAGCCCTGTTCAATGTGCTTTGCAGTAAGATCGCTACTTGCTCAGGTTGGGGTGTTGAACGGAATAAATCGGGGGAAATTATTATCATGTGAATGAATATGACCTATATCAGGCTATGCGAATTCGGAAAAATGCTTAAAATTAGCATGTATTTTCCACTAGTATTATAGATAAATTTCCCATTTAGGAGGATTCACGTGAAGGACCGCTTGATTGAAGGAATGCTCAGACCGAGTGCTATTGCTGTTGTTGGCGCATCAACTATACCCGGAAAAATAGGTTACACCGTGCTCGACAATATCCTCAAGGGGGGATATCCCGGTAAAATCTACCCAATCAACCCGGGTGCAACGGAAATCCTCGGTTTGAAAACCTACCCTACCGTAAACGATGTTGAAGGTAACATCGATGCTGCCATTATCACCGTGCCTGCCAAATTTGTTCCTGATGTGGCTGTCGAATGCGGGAAAAAAGGCATCAAAGGTCTGATCATAATTACTTCCGGCTTTTCAGAAGTGGGCAATCGTCCCCTGGAAGATGAAGTCGTTAAGATTGCCAAGCAATATAACATGCGTGTTCTCGGTCCGAACATTGTCGGTATTTTGTCGAACTCCGACAAATTGAATGGTTCCTTCGCTCCATTCCTTCCACTTGCTGGAAAAGCTTCCCTCGTTTCTCAATCCGGTGCCCTGCTGATCGCTTTGGACGCAGCCACCTACACCCGCCGGGTTGGCTTCGATAAATTAATCTCCATCGGCAACATGTCCGATATTGATATCGCAGATATGATTACCTGGCTCGATGACGACCCCAATACATCCTGCATCTCTCTTTACGTGGAAGGTTTTCGTGATGGCCGACGCTTTATTGATGAATGCCTCAAAGCCAAGAAACCCATCATTGCTCTAAAAGCCGGTACCTCAGCTCACGGCGCAGCTGCTGCGGCTTCGCATACCGGTTCCCTTGCCGGTGCTGCCAAGGTGTATGGCGCTGCATTCCAGCAAGGTGGAGTCATCCAGGCCAAGGATTTGAACGATCTCTTTAATCGCACCCAGGCTCTTTCCTTCCAGCCCCCGATGAAAGGTGATCACCTCCTGATCATCACAAATGGTGGTGGTGTGGGAGTTTTGGCTACGGATGCTGCAGAAAAATATGGTCTTCCCTTGCAATTTGCCCCGGCAGATGTGCAGATGGAATTGAAGAAACACATGCCCGAATTCGGTTCAGCCAAGAATCCGGTCGACCTGACCGGTATGGCCGGCGTGGATTGGTACACCGATTCCGTCCGTTACGCATTCGCACATCCCTGGGTTGATGGCCTAGTAGTCCTTTACTGCGAGACGGCCATGACCAACCCGGATGAGATCGCCCGCGGCATTAAACATGGCATTGATGAATCAGGTGTGAAGGATAAACCTGTTACGATCTCCTTCGTGGGTGGGGAGCGCTCTGAAAAAGCAATGCAGTGGCTCGTTGAACAGGGTATACCTGCCTATGGCGCCCCGGATATCGCTGTTAACACCATCGCTGCCCTTCGCGAATATGCCCTCATGCATACAGGTACAAAAGATGGTCTTCATCCAGTCAAATCAGGCTCTAAGGATGCTGCTCTGAAGATCATTGCCAACGCCCGAAAGAACAATCGTCCGGCATTGACTGAAATCGAAGCCAAAGGTGTCTTTGAAGCTTACGGTTTGCCTGTGGCAAAAACCTTCCTCGCCAAGACCGAGGATGAAGCGGTTGCTCATGCCAAGAAGCTTGGCTTCCCGGTAGTAATGAAAGTCGTCTCCCCTGATATTTTACATAAGTCGGATGCGGGTGGTGTAAAAGTCAACATCAAGGATGAAGCTGGCGTTCGGGAATGGTACAAGACTATCCTGAAAAACGCGAAGAATTACAAGGCTGATGCCAATATCGACGGTATCGCTATCCAGGAGATGGCGCCCATCGGCACCGAAGTGATCATGGGTTCGGTAAATGACGCCACCTTTGGACCAACCGTTATGTTTGGCTTGGGTGGGATTTTCGTTGAAGTCCTCAAAGATGTTACCTTCCGCGTCGCACCAATTTCCGAAAATCAAGCTACCCAGATGTTAGGCGAAATCCGGGGCGCCCCATTACTTTCTGGCGTTCGTGGAGAATCTCCCCGCGATAAAAAAGCCCTTGCCACAACTCTCGCCCTATATTCGACGATGGTCGAAGATCTCAAAGACGAGGTCACCGAATCGGATGCAAATCCAGTATTGGTATACGAAGAAGGCAAAGGTCTGAAAGTCGTTGATGCCAGGATCATCTTGAAGAATAAAGAATAACCGGTACAAAGAAAAAAGAGCAGCGATTAGCTGCTCTTTTTTTGTTTGATTTTATCCCATGATCCTGCCCAGGGATTTTCTGCCATTCCTCGAATAGTTGCTCCTAATTTAACCTTGTTCAGCTTCTGTCCAATATTGGCAGCACTCTTGGCAATGCTTGCCCAGTCATCTTTTAACAAGGCGGTTTCCAATGCTTTTCCCTGCAGTTCCGCCCATTCCCATTCCATCCGGAATTTATCCGCCTTTACCCAATATCCCCTCTTTTCCCAGGCTACCACGGAAGTTTCTACCGTCTGGTACATTTCCCGTAACGCCAGGCTCATGAATGCCACCAGGTTACGGGTCTGATCCGAAGTCTCAGTTTGTTTCATAAACTCGCGCAGTGCTAAAACTACAACTTTGGATAGTCGTCCCCGGTCGGCGGCTGCGGATTCAGGATTAATGACCCGGCTCAATATAGCTCCATGATTAATAGATTGTTTATCTTTCGATCGAAAACGCAGCCATTATAATCGATTATTGACGGTCATTCCCCTTACGCTTATAATTCGTTGGCTTTTGGGGAAGTGCTGGAACTGGCAGACAGGCATGACTTAGGATCATGTGCCGCAAGGCGTGTGGGTTCAAGTCCCTCCTTCCCCACCTGCCTAAAATCCATTGAAGGAATATCACTTGAAAATCGAAACTGAGAACCGAGACGATCACCAAATTAAAATCGTTGCTGAATCGGACGAAGCAACCCTTGAAACTTTTAAACAAAAAGCCTCACGCAAAATTTCCAATGAGTCCAAGATCCCGGGCTTCCGCCCGGGCAAGGCGCCGTACACCGTCATCCGCCGTATCTATGGGGATGAGGTGATCCAAAAGCAAGCCATCGAAATGATGATCGATGACATCTATCCCAAGCTCATCGAAGAAACAAAAGTAAAGCCGTATGGACCTGGCTCCCTTGAAAAGATCGAAAGCGAAGTCCCGCCCAAGTTCTCCTTTCTAGTTCCCCTCGAACCCGTAGTAGAACTCAAGGATTTCCACGGCATTCGCCAGGAATACGTTCTCCCTGTCGTCAGTGACAAGGACGTTGAGGATTACCTCGAGCGGGTTCGCAAGACTTACGCCACCGCCGAGCCTGTTGAACGTTCCGCCGAAAAAGGTGATTTGGTTTACCTAAAACTAAAAGGGACTGGACTGAATCCTGAAACCAAAAAGGAAGAGGAATTGATCAAGGATACCCCCCTTCAAATGATGATTGAGGATACTACTTTTGGTGAGAATGACTTTCCCTTCAAGGATTTTGACCAGAAACTGATCGGTGTGAAAGCCAATGAAGAACAGAAACTCGATTACGACTATCCTGCTGATTTTGCCGATCCGAAACTAGCTGGAAAGACTGTTCACTTTACCTTTACCATTCAAAGTATCAAATTCATGAAGCTTCCCGAAGTGAACGATGAACTTGCCAAGATGGTCGGTGGGTTTGAAAATGCAGATGCCTTGAAAGCTGCCATCCGCAAGCAGCTGGAAGGTAATGCCAAGAGTGAATACGAACGGAAGTATTTCGATGAACTGATCGAAAAGATCAGCAAAGATGCCACCGTCAAATATCCTCCCCAGGCATTGGAGGATGAGATCGAGCACGTCTTGAACAGCATCCGCAATGACCTGGCTTCTCAAAAAATGGATTTGGAAACGTACCTGAAGACCATCAAAAAAGAGAAGGACACTTTCATCAAGGAAGATGTCACGCCCGTTGCCATCAAGCGCCTGACGCAATCCTTGATCTTCGAAGAAATCGCTCATAAAGAAAATATCAAGTTGGATGAAAAGGAACTGAATAACGCCTTTTCGCAGACCATCCAGGAATTACAGGTTACCTCCGATTTTCAGAAGATGCAGCGGAAACTGTCTCCCCAGCGACTTTCCAATGCCATCGCCATGCAAGCTGCCAATCGCCTTATGAGCAACCATGTATTGGACCGTCTAAAAGAAATTGCCACAGGCGAGTTTGAAAAAAAGGAAGCGGAAGAGAAAAGTAAAACAGTTTCCGCGGAAACGAATGTGGAAACTTCCAAGGAACCCGTTTCGGAGAAGCCGAAGGCTTCCAAAAAGCCAAAGGGTGAAAAGACCGAAGCGGTTCAGAAATAGGCTCCGTCCTGGCCTAATCTAGGACAAGGAAGGAAAAATGGATCACAACTTCAAATCTGTTATCCCCATGGTGGTTGAATCCTCAGGACGAGGGGAACGTGCTTATGATATTTATTCCCTCCTCCTCAAGGAACGGATCATTTTTGTCGGCACCGCCATCGACGACCAAGTCGCCAATCTGGTGGTTGCCCAGTTGCTCTACCTGAGTTACGAGAACAGTGAAGATGACATCAAGATGTATATTAACTCACCGGGTGGACAAATTTACTCTGGACTGGCCATCTATGACACCATGAAAATGCTGCCCAACAAAATCCAGACGGTTGCTGTGGGAGTTACGGCATCTTTCGGTACAATATTGCTCGCGGCCGGCACCAAGGGGATGCGCTTTGCCCTCCCGCACGCCACCATCCACATGCACCAGCCTCTCGGCGGAGCGGAAGGTCAGGCTTCGGATATCGAGATCCAGGCACGTGAAATCTTGCGCTTGAAAGCCCGCTTGATCGATATCCTGTCCAAGAACACTGGGCAGACCAAAGAGGTCATCGAACGGGATACCGATCGCAACTTCTACCTGGATGCCGCCCAGGCTGTCGAATACGGGATCGTGGACAAAGTACTTGCCCAGATGGACAAGTAAGTCCCCGGAAAAATATTTTATAATCTTAACCGGATGCAAATGTCATCCGGTTTTTTTTAGGAGTTGCTCGTGCCAAAACAAAAAATCACTGCATTGATCTTGGACATGGATGGAGTTCTATGGAGAGATAACGAACCCATTGGTGACCTCCCTGCTATTTTCAATTCGATCCATGGGTTGAACCTCAAATATGTTTTCTTGACGAACAATTCCTCCAAGACTCCCGAAAGCTATCAGCGGAAGCTTGCCAAATTTGGTGTTCACGTGTCAGCAGATTTGATCATGACTTCGTCGCAGGCTGTCTCAATCCTGTTGAAAAAGAAATATCCCTCCGGGGGTCCGGTGTTCATCGTTGGTGAAGATGGTCTCAAAACTGCCATGGAATCCCAGGGGTTTTACCACCAGGAGAAGCATGCCCTCGCGGTAGTCGCAGGCCTGGATCGCACCATTACGTATGAAAAATTGGCAACAGCCACCCTCTTGATCAGGGGTGGAGCCGGGTTTTACGGCACCAATCCGGATCGAACATATCCTTCTCCCAAAGGGCTCATTCCTGGCGCAGGCTCTGTCATTGAATTCTTGAAAATTGCATCTGGGATCAATCCCATCATCGCTGGCAAACCCAAACCCCTGATGTTCAGGCTGGCATTGAAAGAATTGGATGTCAAGCCCGAAGAAACTCTGGACATTGGCGACCGCATCGAAACCGACCTGGTCGGAGGCAAACGGGTTGGCTGCCAAACTGCCTTGGTCACCTCGGGGGTGTCCTCCCTCGATGATATTTCCACATCACGTCACAAAGCGGATTTCACCTTTCCGGACCTCGCCACCCTGATCTCCAAAATGTTCTAGCGATGGATAAGCAGGTAAATTTCTTTGATCTTTCTTTTAAGGAACTCTCAGACCTGCTATCCTCGTGGGGTCAACCTAGTTTTCGGGCAAAACAAATTTGGGAGCTTGTCTACCGTCACCTTCAAACGGATCCACTTCTCTTTTCCAACCAACCCATAGAATTTCGTGCCAAGTTGAAGGAGAGCCTGGAATTTTCCCATTTACAAGAAATCGAATTGTTAACCTCAAAGGACCATCAAACGATTAAGAATTTATACAAGCTTCCTTCCGGCTCTTTGATTGAAACTGTTCTGATGCGCTACGACCGGCGCGAAACGGTCTGTATATCCACTCAATCCGGTTGTGCCATGGGATGTGAATTTTGCGCCACCGGTCAGCTCGGGTTCAAGCAAAACCTTACTGCCGGTGAGATCGTTGAGCAAGTTCTGAATTTCGTCCGGTTCCTGAAAAAAGAAGAAGGCACAATCACAAATGTTGTTATCATGGGCATGGGTGAACCTTTCCTGAACTATGACAACACCCTCAAATCGATATCCATCCTCAACGACCCTATTGGCTTTAATATGGGGATGAGACGTTTTACCATCTCTACAGTCGGGATTATTCCAGGAATCGAGCGTTTCACGAAAGAAAATTCGCAAGTCAACCTGGCGATCAGCCTGCACGCTGCAAATGACCAGCTTCGGCAATCTCTGATTCCCATCGCCAAGACTTATCCGTTGGATCAATTATTTATTGCGTGTAACAAATATATCGATGCCACTCGCAGGCGCCTTACTTTTGAGTGGGCATTGATCCAGGGGATTAATGATTGCCCCGAAGATGCAAACGAATTAGCCAGCAAAATTAAGCACATGCTTTGCCATGTCAATTTGATCCCACTCAACCCCACCATGCGCTACGATTGTCAGCCATCCAGCCATGAAAGGGTCGAGGCTTTCAAAGCCATCCTCGATTCCCAGGGGATCCCCTGTTCCATTCGCATCCGTCGTGGGGTGGATATCGCTGCAGGTTGCGGTCAGTTAGCCGCTAAATCCGGTCATTAAATTCACCATGTTATAATTTTCCCGCCATGGCAGACCTGTTTGGCAAGTGGAAGGAAGCATTAACCCGCACCCGAAAATCTACTTTCGGGCAAATTGCCACGTTCCTGGGTGCCACTGAGATCAACGATGCCACCTGGGATGAACTTGAAGCCCTGTTGCTCCAGGCAGATGTGGGTCTGGAAACAGCCACCGACCTGATTGACTCTCTTAAATTTACAATTAAGCAGCAAGGTATCACCAAATCCAACGAATTCGATGCAGTTATCCATACAGAGTTGATGAAGCATCTTCTGCCTCCGCCTCCCATCGACTTTGGTAGCCAGAAAC
>JBGQAS010000241.1:0-4066 GCA_041494435.1 Anaerolineaceae bacterium
CTGGATTGGCGGCATTCGACACACGATTTGAAAGCCGCTCTGAACTCCGGGTTGCCGAACGACGTGGCTGTCAAAGGGCTCTTGGTGGCAGAAGCGGGATTTCATCCCCGATTTGATGCCCGCGCCAGGTGCTACCAGTATCATCTTTTCTCCGATCCCGACCGGGATCCACTTCGTGAGAGGTTTGCCTGGAGGATCGATTGGAAGCTGGACCGGCAAGCCCTGGACGCCGCCGCCCAGCTCATCCTTGGAAAACATGATTTTTCAAGCGTGGGTCGGGCAATGAAACCCGGTGCCAGCACCGAAAGGAACGTCTTTTCTGCAGGTTGGAGATCTGCCCCTGGAAAAGGTTTGGTTTTTCAGATCATTGCAGATGCCTTCCTCTACCACATGGTCCGAAGGTTGGTCCATTTACAGGTAAAGGTGGCAACAGGCAGAATAGAGGTTGAGGAATTCCGGAAAGGGATTCAGCAGCAAGCGGAACTTCCCCCAGGGATTGCTCCGGCTGCAGGACTCTTCCTTCACAAGATTTATTATGCGAAGGATTGGCAGGAGAAATTGGATCTCGGGGCAACCCGATAATTTGAAGATTGTGGAGATGGAAAAGTGGACAAGACTTACGTCCTGAAGGGAACGCCGGAAAGCCAATGGATGATGGTGGATGCCAGCAACCAGAGTTTGGGCCGCCTGGCTACAAAAATCGCCTCTATGCTGCTGGGCAAACACAAACCCACTTATACCCCTGGTGTAATGATGGGCGATTTTGTAGTGGTCATCAATGCCTCAAAGCTGAACATTGCCCAAAAGCGTCTTGATGAAAAGAAATATTACAAAGTTTCAGGGTATCCGGGTGGCATTCGTGCATATGGGATGCGCGACCTGATGGATCGCCATCCTGATCGGATCATCCGCGCTGCAGTATGGGGCATGTTGCCTCATAACAAAGTAGGTCGCCAGTTGATCAAGCGGTTGAAAGTTTACGGCGGCGAGGAACATCCTCACACGGCCCAGGCGCCCAAGATGGTAAGTTAAAGGAGTAAGAGCAGATTATGGTGACACAATATTTCGAAGGAATTGGCAGAAGGAAACAAAGTTCAGCTCGTGTCCGTTTGATGAACGGGAGCGGACTGATCACCGTAAATGAACTTACCGGTGCTGCTTATTTCCCCCGTGAAGGTGATATGCAGGCGATTCTTTCACCCTTCTTGGCAACCGGGCAGAACCAGGCTTCCTACGATATCACCGTGATAGTCAAGGGTGGTGGGATTTCCGGTCAGACCGACGCCGTCAAATTAGGCATTGCCCGGGCTTTAGTGAAAATGAACCCTGACTTCACTTCCAGCCTGCGCAAATACGGCTTGCTCACTCGCGATTCACGGGTGAAGGAACGTAAGAAACCAGGTTTGAAACGTGCTCGAAAGGCACCGACCTACACCAAACGTTAAGTCGCTGGGCTTGGTACTTTCCTCGTTTTGAGGATGAGGTCGTAATTATTGAGTACATGGTGTTTTCCAGTGAGATACTGGAAAACACTTTTTTAAGGCGGTAGTATGAGCAAAGAAAACGAATTGATTGAAAAACTCGTCCAACAAAACCTGGAGCAAATCCCATCAGTCCTGGTCCTCCAAGCCTCGGATTTGACCGGGCGCCATCACCCACAGATCAACCCGAGTCAATATGTGTGGATCCAGAACGTCGCCAGCTCAGATTTGAAGAAACTGCAAGTACTCTTAAGCCGAATATACCCAAAAGAGACACTGGTTAGTATTGTTGAAATAGATTCGACTGAAAAGAAAATCCAAATTAAAAAACTTGAAGATTTCACGCCAACAGGGAAAACTTTTCGAATTTTGATTCTCCCGATTTCCGAAGGCACCAGTTTCGAGGGATTTGAAGAACTGGTGGCTCATTTGCGTGCTCCCAATGGCTGCCCCTGGGACAGGGAACAGACCCACGCATCCTTACGCACTCATTTGCTCGAGGAAACCTACGAAGCGTTGGATGCTTTGGATAAGAACAACATGGATGATCTCAGGGAAGAACTGGGAGACATGTTGTTGCAGATTGTTCTGCATGCTGAAATTGCTACTGAATCGGATGAATTCCGCATGACGGATATCCTCCAGGGGATCCACCAGAAAATCGTTCGGCGCCATCCCCATGTGTTTGGTGATGCTAGGATCAATGAAGTGGACGGGGTCTTGCGCAACTGGGAACGGTTGAAGGAATCGGAACGGGAAGACGCCAATGGGAATGGGAAAAAAGGGATCCTGGATGGAGTTCCCATCAGTTTACCTGCCTTGACTCAGGCGCAGGAGTACCAGGACCGGGCTGCCCGGGTGGGTTTTGATTGGAAGGAAATTGATCCCGTGCTGGCCAAAGTGCATGAAGAATTGGCTGAGGTAAAGGCCGCTAAAACCGATCAGGAAAAAGCCAATGAACTGGGAGATTTACTTTTTGCGGTTGTCAATCTCGTCCGCTGGTACAAAGTGGATGCAGAATCAGCTCTAAGGAATACAAATCGGAAATTTGCGAATCGGTTTCAGAAAATTGAAATAGAAGCGAAAAAGAATCATCGCAAATTGGTTGACATGACCCTCGAAGAGATGGATGAAATTTGGGAAGAAACAAAAAAATCAGAGAAACGAGATTCATAATTCGAAAAGTGAATCTTCTGCTCAGAAATGTAGGGCGGGTACCCATACCCGCCTTTTTCTTTGCACCAATATTCGGCTACGAGCGTTTTCTGCGAAGCACTGGCGTGCTTTTCGCCATGTGTACGACCTCGCAGGATCATCGCGCGTTCTTCGTAGGCGTAATATTTCACTTCTGGCAAGCATGTCTATTCGTATGGAAATTCGGCTATACGACCTGCCCATAGGCAGTAGATTTAATACTGTCAATTTTGACACGCCGGACTTTGGCGCGCCGTTCTTAGGCGCTTAGTTACAAAATATTCGGCTATACGTATTGGTAATTTTGACATCTTGTATTTAACTAAAAAGCAGATATTCTATTCATACACTCGAACCTTAACAATTGAACATTTTAACAAAATTATTTGCGCCTGAATAAGATGAGAAGGAGATAAAAAATACTTGGTCTTGACAGAGAAATTTAGGAAAATTCCCGATTTGTTTCAGTATCGAATAAATCGAATGATTCTATCAATCCCTATGTAATGAAAGGATTGCCGAGGCAATTATTCGTTTCTAAATTCTTTTCTCTTTGAAACGAATAGGTAGTTCTGAACCTGCTTTCTGTTCCCGTTTTTTCTTACAACGGTTTGAACTTTGCTGTGAAATGGCTCATCAGTTGGGGAGCAAAGGTCATTTGGTAACCCTTAAGTGAAGCACAGTTTTCCTTCAACTTTCGGGCAACATCTACAAGGTAGTCAAAATGAGCCTGGGTGTATACCCGGCGGGGGATGGCAAGCCGCACCAGTTGCAGCTTGGGGTGAACAACTTTTCCGGTCACCGGGTCGGGGTGAGCGAACATCACTGAGCCAATTTCCACCCCACGGATTGCACCTTCGATGTAAAGCGCAACTGCCAGGGCTTGACCCGGGTATTGCTCGGGAGGAATGTGGGGGAGCAGAGAACCGGCGTCGAGATAAATAGCGTGCCCACCCGGCGGTTCTATGATGGGAATACCGCATTCGAGCAAGCGGTTTCCCAGGTAGGCGGTTTGCTCGATGCGATACTTGAGATACTCTTCGTCAATCCCTTCCCATAGCCCGACGGACATGGCATCCAGGTCTCGACCTGCTAGTCCGCCATAAGTGATAAATCCTTCTCTTAAGATCAATTCTGCACAAAACTTTTGGTAGATTTCAGGATCCCGAACTGCCAGCCACCCACCAATATTGACCAGGGCATCTTTCTTGGCACTCATCCAGGCACCATCTGCCAAGGCAAACACCTCATGGGCAATGTTCAGGATGGATTTGTTGGAATATCCTTTTTCGCGAAGTTTGATAAAGTAGCAGTTTTCGGCAAACCGGCACGAATCGATAAAGAAGGGGATCTTGTACTTGTGATACATCGCCGAAACTCGGCGGATATTC
>JBGQAS010000364.1:0-2759 GCA_041494435.1 Anaerolineaceae bacterium
AATATCCCGGATGAGGAAAATGAAGGGTCGGTCCGCCTTGAAGGTAATGAGCGGTTCTGCTGGCATTGAGGTAACCCCTACAATCACTGTTGTGGCAGCTGCGGCTTCTGTTCCGGCTTCATCCACGGCTACAAACGCTTTGTGGAGGACATCCGAAATATACAGATCCTTTTTCCCATCCATGCCGGAAAAATCAGCCTTGGTGGGATCGAACGCATCCACCATTCCCATTTGCTGCAACCAGCTCTTGAGACCCAGGTCATATTCAAAGGTGAATTTCGGAAGCGTAACATCAGCATTATTTGATTGCAGGCTAGAAACGAACGCCGCTACTGTTGTGGAATCCAGGGATGAAGCAACTTCGGCGAACTTGCCTTCATTGGGCAAAATGATAAGCATGGATAATTGTTCGCCGGCATAGGGGATTTCCAACACCTGATACCCATTGCCGGAGACATAGTTATAGAAACCGGTCCGGTTCATCATAGAGACAGTGGTAGTATCACCCGTTGCCAGATGAAAAACGTCTTCCTTTGTCAGGCTCTTATCGAATTCGTTCGACCAGTCTGCCTTGAAATAGATGGCGTTGCTCAACACCAGTCGAGTTAAAGTGTCGATGGATCCTGCTGGGAGGATGTCGTTGATCTTGTTCTGCGTTTCCTGGCTCACCCATTGGTTGATGGTGTTACGGGCATTTTCCGGGTTGGCGGCAAAATCGAGAAGCCGGATACCTGCCCCGTAATCCTGGGCGAGTATGTCCAGGTAGCTGGGCAGTAAGGTATAACCGGTCTGTCCCCAGGTGGCATTCACCACATGCAGAGTAAAAACCTGGCTTGGATCGACTCCTTCCGCGGTGGCACGCTGAGCCAGCTCAAGAGCAAGCAAGTCAAAAGCTGGATGAAGCTGTGCCTGGGGAAGAGTAAAATGCATGGCTTGTGCCATCTGGCTTTCTGTGACCCCGGCTGCCCCGGCATAGGTCATGGCAAGAGCAATTGAAATACTGTAGGGGGAGAAAAACAGGTTGTCAGTAGTTCCGTTAAGCCGATGATAAAGGTCTAAAGCGAAAGCCTTGTTTCCATCTACCAAGGCAGCAGAATCAGAACTGCTCACCTGAGGTTGAGTGTCACGGGGTTTGCTCGATTGTGCCAGCACTGTTGATGGAACAGCCTGACAGGCGCTGAGGCTGACGGCAATAATCAATACGATAAATAATGGTTTCAATATTTTTTTCATGGCTCATCCTCCTTGGAGAGGTATTCGAAAGACGGTTGATCCTAATGAAATGTTCCCTGTCCGAGGCCCCCTTCCTGATGAAGTCCTTTACTCGAGGGCATCCCAAACAGCATCATTGATCATTTTCCAACGGAGGTGGGTAACGTCGCTGTGCCATAGCCCATTGGTGGTGAAAGCCACCACAATGTCAGCGTCGGAATCCGCCCACACCATGCAGGATCCCAGGCCATAATGCCCAAAGGTTTTTTCGGAACTTCCTTTTCCAAAAAAGGGAACTTTCTTTCCTTGTGTATCCTTCAAAAACACATCCTCGCCACCAAGCTGAAATCCGAAGCCAAAGTTCACGACACCGTTTTCGTTGCCTTCATGCCCATGATAGCCCGAAGAGACAGCCTTCTTAATTGTGCCGGGTTTCAAATATCTTTTTCCGCCGTATTCACCCCCGTTAAGAAGCATCTGAAAAAATGTCGCCAATTCTCGCGCAGTCGAATGGATGGAAGCCGCCGGTATAACCGCGGTGCGCATCACCTTCAGGTCGAAAATTTTTACCGTCAGATCATGCTCCTTGTTGTAGGATATCAGCCGAGGAGAGCGGGAAATTTCTTTTGCCGGGATGCGCATCCACGTGTTCTTTAGTCCTAATGGTTCGATGAATTTGTCGGCAAAATAAACTTCAGGCATTTTGCCTGTGACCCGACGCAATACTTCTCCCAATATAAACCCATAATTGAGCGAATGATAATGGGCAACCTTGCCCGGGGGATAAACAGCCTTGTATCCTGCCACGGCTTTGGTGA
The DNA here is from genome assembly GCA_041494435.1 of Anaerolineaceae bacterium. GTDB lineage: Bacteria > Chloroflexota > Anaerolineae > Anaerolineales > Anaerolineaceae > JBGQAS01. Next base: position 2,031 of record JBGQAS010000364.1, read on the forward strand.
CCAACTTCCAATATGGCCAAAGGGGTATCTGCCAGTACAGATGAGGAGCGGGGATACCCGCAAGGTGCAGCATGGCATGCCGGATGGTTGCTTCCTCTTTCCCATGGCAGCCAAATTCAGGCCAATATGTACTAATTCGATCATCGAGCTTTATTTTGCCTTCTTCGATCAGCTTATGGATGCAGATTCCTATAAAAGGCTTGGAGACTGAGAAAGTATAGAAAGGTGTTTCATGATCAATGGGTCTGCCGTCCCGCCCATAGCCGATGACCCAGTCGATAACGACTTTGCCATGTCGCAGTAGTACCAATTGGGCAGATGGATGCCAATGCTTATCCGTGACCATGGACTCGAACTTTTCGACGAGTTGATTTACCCGGCCTGGTTTCATCCCCACTTGACCCGGCTCAACTTCTTTCGAAAAGTCCAACGGCTTTGTTGAATCCATTTTTCCCCTTCCTTTAATTTCTCACACCATTCGACTGAACATTTCAAAAGTGACATAAGGGATCGTTCTGGACATTCATATAATATTCCATTTTTCTCCAGTGGTCGACTTAAATCCATCGTCGAGTAAATGCGATTTGAGAAATGAATTTGAATCCCTTACATGGCTCAAATCTTAATTTAAAAAATCTCCCTTCCTGGAAAGGAAGGGAGAAAATGTGAAGCTGGTCTAGATAAATAACTACACAGTTACTTCTTTTGGGATCTTCATGTCGTGATTGG
>JBGQAS010000459.1:0-2086 GCA_041494435.1 Anaerolineaceae bacterium
CCCGGTTTCGGGCAAATGGAATTTAGCTAGAGATAGGGCGGAATATCATCTTTCAAGCGCCATGTATTATGATTTGGAAAAACAACCTATGATAAATGTAGATAATATTTGGGACTACTTGAGTTGAGAGAGTTTAGGGTTTTTGCCCGGCGAGGACGCCGGGCAGAGCGGGAGGATGAAGCTATTTCTGAAATCATCCTCGAAGCACAATACATATTGGGCAAAATCAGATATCCTTCTTTTCTCTCCTTGCTCTTCCTGGCGTGTGTGGTTTTTGCCTCCCGAGGTCTTTTCGGGACCTCGCCGGGAGTGGAGAAAAGGATTTACGCCCGGCGGGGACGTCTGGCTAAGCAGGCATGGGCTAACCTCCCTTTCAAAACCGTCGGTTTGACATCCCTTTAAGATTACGTATAATGGGAATGTAGCACAACCTTGCGAGGGCAAAGGATAATTCCCGTGAAACGACACATCCTGACCGGTCTAATCTCCATCTCAATTTGCGCCGCCATGCTTCTGACTGCCTGCCAGGCGGGTTCGAGCGGTCAATTTCGAACGATTTCCGTGGCTGCACCCGATTGTACTTATGGAGGAGAGATCTCCAGGATCCAGGCGTTGAATGAGTTCCAGGTGCGATTCACCTTGTGTTTTTCGGACCCGGCTTTCGTATCCAAAATTGCCAACCCGGTCTTCTCCATCCAAAAGCAGGACGTGTTGGATGCGGTCAGCGGGAATTCGGAAGCCCTTTCCAAGAATGTGATTGGCACAGGACCTTACGTACTCTCGGACGTATCGAGCCCCAGCCAAATCATCCTCAAGAAAAATACCAGTTATTGGGGTACTCCCCCGCGAAATAACCAACTTGTGATCAGTTGGATGGATAGCCCCTTCCAGCGGGAGAGCATGCTGACGAACAAGCTCGCAGATGTCATCGACAGCCCGGACCCGACGGATTACAACACCATCCAGAATAATCCCAACCTGGAGTTGCATTCCCGGCCTTCCCTTAATGTGTATTACATCGGGTTCAACAACACAATTCCTCCCTTTGACAATGCAAGTGTCCGCCAGGCAATTGCCTTTGGGATCGACCGATCCTATATCCTTAATAACTTCTTCCCCACCGGGACGGAACTGGCCACCCAATTTGTCCCTCCCACAGTTGATCCAGGGCACACCCCCGGATTGCGCTGGTATGACCTAAACACAGGCTATACCCAGAGCCTGCTCAAGGATGCCGCATATGATTTCAACCAGACCATCGAATTCTTTTACGACACTACCTACAACAAGTTCTCCCCCATCCCCAACAATACAGCCGCCTATATCCGCACAAAGCTGAGCGAGGCTGGTGTGAAAGTGGTGCTGCACGGCATGACCACGGCTGAATTCCAGGCAGCTTACGCAGCTGGAACAATGGGGTTCTTCATGACCAGCTTCCAGGCAAGCTACCCGGATGCTTCCAGCTTTTACAATGCGAATTTCACGGGGGACAATCCCGCACTTGGTGTTCCCTATCCGAACCTGGCATCCGAGGTTCAGGCTGCCAGCAAGGCGCCTGATGTCAATATCCGCCAAACGCACTATGACGTGATCAATCGGCTGATCAAAAATCTGGCACCGGTGATCCCCCTGGCATACAGCAAAACAACTATTGCGAACCGTATTGGCATCGAAAATGTGGTTGCCGGTTCCTTTTTCGAAGATTTTACAGATATGGGCAGCCTCACCAACTCGTTAGCTTTTGTGCAGCAAAATCAACCCTTGAGCTACTGGCCGGGTGATGAAACCGAGGTGGACACGCTACGGATTGCGACACTGCTGTATGACACCCTGGTGAAGTACGACTACCAGACCAACGACGTGAAACCCAGCCTTGCTTCCTACTGGACGTCCAACACAAATGCAACGGTTTGGACCTTTGACCTGCGCTATGAGGTGAAATTCACCAATGGAGAAACGCTCAACGCGAACGATGTGGTGGCTTCTTTCGATGCCTTGTGGAATGCATCCAGTGACAACCATACCGGGAGAACTGGTGAGTTCACTATTTTCCACAATTTCTTTGGGAATTTCCTGAATGCCGTAA
>JBGQAS010000314.1:0-3118 GCA_041494435.1 Anaerolineaceae bacterium
GGTGCCCTGGCAGAGCGCGCATTGCTCCCTGTCATCCCACCGGAAAATGAATTCCCATACACCATGCGCCTGGTTTCCGAAGTGCTTTCTTCGAACGGTTCATCCTCCATGGCGTCCGTATGCGGTTCAACACTCGCGTTGATGGACACCGGAGTACCGATCAAAGCGCCCGTGGCAGGTGTTGCGATGGGACTTGTGAAGGAAGGCGACAAGTATGTCGTCCTGACAGACATCCAGGGTGCCGAAGATCATTTGGGCGATATGGATTTCAAAGTCGCCGGAACACCCAAGGGCATCACTGCCCTGCAAATGGACATCAAGATCATGGGAATCACCTCCGAGATCATGGAAAAAGCTCTGGCGCAAGCTAAGGAAGCCCGCAGCATCATCCTGGAAAAAATGCTGGAAGTCCTTCCTGTGCCCCGGCCCGAATTGAAGCCACACACTCCCCGCATCACCGTCATCAAGATCCCCGTGGATAAGATCGGTGCCATCATTGGACCCGGTGGAAAGATGATCCGAGCGTTGCAGGAAGAGACCAACACCAAGATCGATGTCTCAGATGATGGAAGTGTGTTCATAGCTGCAACCAATGGGACCAACGAACAGGAAGCCAGGGAACGGATCGAAGCCCTGACCGAAACGCCGCAGGTCGGTCGAATTTATACCGGCAAAGTCGTTCGTATTGCTGATTTTGGCGCATTTGTCGAGATCCTGCCCGGGATGGATGGAATGGTCCACATTTCCCAGTTGGATAGCGAACGAGTGGAAAAAGTGGAAGATGTCGTATCGATGGGCGATGAAATCAGTGTCATGGTCACCGGCATCGACGACCAGGGCAAGATCCGCTTGTCACGCCAGGCCGTGTTGGAAGGCTGGACCGCCGAAGAAGCCGCAGAACATGATAAAGGTGGCAGAAGCGGTAGCGGCGGAGCCAGGAGAAGTGGGAGTAGTGGAGGTCGTTCAGGTGGTTATTCCGGTGGACGATCTGGTAGCAGCGACAATCGAAGCGGAAATCGAAACCGCGGAAACTACGGAAATCGTAAATAACAATAATTAATTCAATTGCGGCGACTTTTCAGTCGCCGCTTTTTTATTGCTGAGTGGGCAACCAAGGCATTTTGTTGTCATGAAGTCCTAATTTTTCAGAAATGGCTGCCCTCATTGCTGTGCGGTCGTCCCAGGGATATTCCTTTTCGCCAAAACACATGGATTGCTCATGCCCTTTGCCGCAAGCCATCACAATGTCTCCGGGTTGAGCCATTGAAACTGCTTTTCGGATGGCTTCACCCCGGTCAGGGATGCGCCAAAAGGTTTTCCCCTCTTCACATCCAGCCTTTTTCGCTGAATCTGCCATTTCTGAAAGGATATCATCCAGAGATTCCGTTCGTGGATCTTCCGCGGTGAAAATGGCAAGGTCAGCCATTTGGATGGCCACTTCTGCCATCATCCTGCGCTTGGCTCGGTCGCGCAAGCCGGCTGACCCGAACACAAGGATTACCCTCCTCTTTGCACCTTCGCGGACAGCCTGGATGGCTGCTTTGAGCGCATTCGGGGTGTGAGCAAAATCCACTATCGCCGTGAAATCCTGCCCCATTCGGATATTCTCCATCCGTCCAGGAACCCCCTCCATGCAGGCGATCCCATCTGCAATGGCTTTTGGCGAAATCTTCAATCCAATGGCTGTCACTCCAATTGCTGTCAGGCAGTTGGAAACGTTGTATTCACCGAAAAGCGCAGTCTTAATAAGCAGAGGTTGATCCAACCCGATAACCTGGAAACTCATGCCATTCCCAACCGGACTGATTTCCCTGGCAACAAGATCGGCATTCCCAACCGTACTGTAGGAAACCTGTTTCACTTTCGTGATAGCGTGCAAATGCTCATAGCTGGTGTCATCACGATTCAATATCGCCAAACGTGGATTCCCCATCGATTTTATGCGAGTTTCTGAAAGGAATTCAAATAACCGCGATTTCGCGGCGAGGTAGTTGGGGTAGTTCCCATGGAAGTCCAGGTGTTCGTGGGTTATGTTTGTTACAGCGCCTATATCGAATTCACAAGCGGTCACCCTCTCTTGTGCCAGCCCATGAGATGTGGTTTCGATGACAGCGTGAGTGATACCAGCATCTACCATCTTTGCCAGTAACGCCTGCACATCAGGCGCATCCGGTGTGGTTACGTGAAATCCGGTATCAAGTATTTCATCGCCAATCAGGGCATTCACCGTGGAAATCATTCCCACATTCAGCCCGGCTTGTTTCAGGATGCTATAGATCAAATTACAGGTGGTTGTCTTGCCATCTGTGCCGGTAACCCCGATTATGGTCATTTTCCGGGCAGGATAACCTTGAAAAGCTGCTGAAAGGTATGCAAGAGCCCGGTGGGTATCGGGTACGCGGAAATAGGGCACAGAACAATCTACATCCGGCTTGCTCCCAACAACCACCGTGGCACCATTGGCAATAGCTGCCTGGATAAATTCATGTCCATCCCGGGCAACTCCGACCAAGGGGACAAAGAGAAATCCCTTTTTCACCTGACGTGAATCAAAAGTCACTCCCGTGATATGTAAATCTGGGACATTCGCTGGTTGAATGACCTCAAATGGTAAATCGGAGAGAATTTCTTTGAGTGAAATGGTCATGGGAATGGTTTATCGGATTATATCATTTTGCCTTTTGTTTGAAAAAATTCAAACGTAAAGCCACGATCATTAGGGCAATAGCAAAAAGGCTGCCAAAGATTCCAAGCACAAGAGCCAGGTCAGCCCGTAGCCCCAGCACAGTGGAAACAGCAATATTCAGAGGGATGGCAAACAACGGTAGCTCTTCCGAAATGGAACTTGATTTTTTCGGATGCACCGCCAGGTAGATCCACAATGTGCCTGAAAGGGAGGATGACTGATCTGTGGTGATATTCCAAGTTAACTGCGTGTCCTGATCAGATTTGAGGGCAGCATGGACCAAACCACTGGGTGCAATTTGGGCATTAGTAATTTCCAGTTTGCTTTCTAGATTAACTTGAAACCCTTCTGTTATCAATGGAAATAGCGTATTAGTGGAGATTCCCAGAGGGTGAATGTCAACGTATATATGTGAAATGGTACCCATGATCA
>JBGQAS010000388.1:0-2535 GCA_041494435.1 Anaerolineaceae bacterium
ACGCGGTGGTTGGGTGATTTGAGGGCATCCTGCACCTGGACCACAGCCCGGTCAATGTCCAGCACCTGGCCGGTTCTTCCGGGCTGAAAGCTCGCACTCCCCGGAACAGGTCGGGCAGCTTCTGCGGGTAAATCGTACCTGGCAGCGATTTCATTTACCAGGTAATTGCGCAGTTGCTGCTCGGAAAGGGTATAGCTTAAAGGCACATCGGTTGAGGTAGGCAACCGGTTCCAGAGGAATTCCCAAAATGCCGACCAAAAAGGTTGCTCCACCCTTTTTACGTCCGCAGCCGTGATCATGGTTTCCAGCTTAAGTTGAAACCCAAGATTGGAAGGTTTGATCTGAATGATTGCATCGTTGTAATGGATTTCGATGGGGATGCTGTAAGCCTGCGTCAGTCGGTCGGCCGTTTGCTGTTGGTCCAACCCGCCAACAGGTACTCCCCCAATGGTTGTTCCCGCAGGAAAGGTACTGCGCATCCGGCTGTAACTCACCAGTTCATAAACCACCAATAAAACCGCTAAAAAAATCAGGACGATAGAGACCCATCTAAGGATGGTGTAGCTTCCTCGTTTCATTCAATCTCCTTCGATAATGCTCATGATTCTACCAAATTATCAAGCTATTCCGGGTGATATGTTCAAGCTTTTTTTTACTTGGGATATACTTAAAATATGCTTTTTGACCGTGAAAAACTACCTGCTTTTCTTAAATCCACCTATTTCTTCGAACGGTTCGATGAAGGATTTCTGGAAGAAATCGCCAACCACATTTCTGTCCTTTCTTTTAAGAATGGCTCGCGGATTTACAACGAACAATCCGAAGCGGATGAACTCTACTTGATATTTTCCGGGACTGTCCAGTTAATTCGGACGGAAGCTGATCGCACCCCGGTTGAACTGCAAAGCGGGGACATTTTCGGGCAGGAATGCCTTATGCCTTCCTCACCGGTACATCAATTCTCTGCCATCTCATCTGAATCCAGCATAATCCTGGGGATCAAAAAAATCTACCTAGAAGAGGTGGCTCGTGATGTTCCCGGCCTGAGAGAGAATACAACCATCCTTGCCCAGAGCTTTGGGAAAATCCTAAAAAAACAACCGTCCTGGTTGAATAAGAGTGAATTCATTACACACATCGTCAGGAAAAACATTTCTGTTCTTTTCAGTTCCCTGGTTGGACCCATGCTGGTGACCATTCTACTCCTGCTGTTGGAAATGTTTCTTCCCGGGTTGCTGGGCATCTCAGCTCGTGATGTTACCCAATGGTTTTTCATATCCTTGATAATTCCCGTGGTCTGGGCAATATGGCAATTTTTTGGCTGGTATAACGAGTATTTTGTAATCACAAATCAAAGGGTGCTTCTCCTACGAAAAATCCTCTTAATTTATGAAACCAGGCAAGAAACACCTATGCCAGCCATTCTTTCGGTCACCACGGAAACCGATTTGGTAGGTCGCTGGCTTACCTTTGGTACCGTGACAGTACGAACCTTCACCGGATCTATCCGGCTTCCCAAAATCGATGCCCCGGTGTTCTTTGTCGCGATCCTGCAGCACTTCCTGGCCCTCTCCCGTCAGGACCGTGAGAACTCCAAGCAGCAGGAAATTGAGAACTATATCCGCGACAGGTTGAAGGATGGGCAGACCGAACCTGCTCCTATGGGAGTATCCGCTCAAGAGTTGCAGGTAACAACTCGTCCTCCGAGTTTCCTCGAAGCTCTCCTTGGTCTGCGCGAAGTGACAGCAGATTCCATCACCTACAGGACTCATTGGTTCGTCTTGATCAAACGCACTTTTCTCCCTTTTATATTGGGGGTGGGCGTGATCTCTTTTATGGTTTTACGGTTGAGCGGGTTCTTTTTCAACCTGCCTGCAGAAATTGTGTTGGTCACTGGTTGTGTTTTTTCCCTGGCGATATGGATTTGGTGGTTATACGAGTTTGTGGATTGGCGAAACGACATCTACATCATCACACCCGACCAGGTGATTGATATTGACCGAAAACCCCTGGGTAGTGAACGTCGCCGGGAAGCTCCATTAAAGAACATCCAGACAATTGAGTATAAACGCATAGGGATTTGGGGGTTGCTCTTTAATTTCGGAACCGTTTTCATTCACGTGGGGGATACCGATTTGACCTTTGATTTTGTCTCCAATCCATCTGAAGTTCAAAAGGAATTATTCGAACGGTTCATGTCGTCCGTGCTGCATGAAAAACGAGCCAATATCGAATCCGAGCGCCAACGCATGGTGGAATGGATGCAAGCCTATCAAAAAGTGACTGGCGAATCCTCCGAGAAAGCCTCAGGCAACATTTCGTAAAAGGGGTACAATAGCGCAGTTAAAGTAGAGGTACTATCGTGATTCGTCCTATTTTATTTTTACCTGAACCCATTCTGCGCCGAAAAGCGCATAAAGTCGAGAAAATCGATTCTGATCTTAGAACCCTGATCGCAGACATGATCGAGACCATGCGGGTTGCTCCCGGTGTCGGTTTGGCAGCTCCCCAGGTGGGAGTTCCCAGCCGGGTGAT
>JBGQAS010000345.1:0-2870 GCA_041494435.1 Anaerolineaceae bacterium
GAAACGATCGATGTAATCAATTTTTCATTTTTACTTGTCATTTTGATTTTTGGTTTTTAACCTTTGATTTTAATCCCCGCTCATTCTGAGCTTGTCGAAGAATCTCTTTATTCTCTCTCCCCTGATGGAGGAGGGGTGGGCAGGCATCCAGCGAGGATTTACTCCCGCTGGGATATGGGGAAGGAGATAGTCAGAGTAAGGGGGGAAAAACCCTCTTGCACATTATTCAAAGTGGTGTATAATGAAGATGCATCGGTTCGTCGCAGCCGATTAAAAATCAAAATCATGGGGAGGTGTCAGTATGAAAAAGCTGTTGTTTCCGCTGTGTCTCGTTCTCCTATTAGCTGTGGCTCTTATGCCTGGCTGTGATATATTCACTCGCCAGCTTCCCGTAGTTAATTCCTTCGATGCCAATCCGCCGAGTATCTCCGCCGGTGGCTCGGCAACGCTTACCTGGAATATTTCAGGAGCCGCCTCGGTCAGCATCGACCAGGGCATAGGCAATGTGGCTTTGACCGGCTCTAGGGCTGTGGCCCCGAGCACTACCACCACTTATATCCTGACGGCGACTAATTCCTCAGGCAGCCTTACAGCTACCTGCCAGGTTATGGTTGCCGGAACACCGGCCGCACCTGCAGCCGCTGGGCTGCCGGTAGTCAATTCTTTCACTGCCAACCCGCCCGGTATAACCGCCGGTAATTCATCCGCTTTAAGCTGGAATGTATCCAATGCCACATCGGTGACCGTTGACCATGGTGTAGGTACTTTTGCCGCTACTGGTACCACAATAGTCTCGCCGGCGCTGACCACTACCTACACACTCACGGCCTCAAATGCCGTCGGCAGCACTACGTCTATGGCTCAGGTGATTGTTTCGTCAGGTGCATACACACCTACGCCCGAACCTACGCCGGTACCGTTCGCCGTACTGGGTGTCACCGCCACGGTTGACCCGTCGGCTTTCACTGGCGCCTGTCCCAAAAACTTTAACTGTTTTGCAACAATCACCGTCAATGGTCCTGGCACAGTCACCTACGTTTGGGAAAATAGCGAACCTAGAGTTTCTGCAGCGCAAACCTTAATCTTTGATGCGGCTGGTTCGAAACAGGTCAGCACTGGTTGGCCTCGTGATGCCTCCGGTGCCTACTGGTTCCGCGTCCGCACCCTTGCCCCCAATGTGGTGGTATCAAATCAAGCCAACTTCACGCTCGGCTGTTTCACCGCGTACGAACCCCCGCCGGAGCACTATGTCTTCCAGGTTCAAAGTGTCTCGTTGAACGTTACTCCGACAACTTACACCGGTCCTTGCCCCTCCAGCTTTACCTGTCAAATTACCATCACGGTTAATGGTCCTGGCACAGTGACTTGGCGTTCGGAAAGAAGCGACGGAAATTCTGCACCGCAAAACATGACCTTTACTGCGGCTGGTTCGAAGATGGTGACCTCAGGATGGAATCCACCCACTCAATTCCCCTGGGTGCGTATCCGTACTCTGTCTCCCAATGAGCAGGTGTCAACTCAATGGGCTGTCACGAACAACTGCTTGGATTGAACCGCCCTGACAGGTGTGTCTTGAGGGAAGACGGACACCCTTGACTTACGGAGCGAGGTTAGAGGAGTTAGCGCTTGTTTGATTTGCTTTAAGGGATTGGCGCACCTTGTCGAAAGGTGGAGAAAGTCTGGGTGACCCTCGCAGGGAGAGATTTAGAGAGAGTGTCCCTTCCTTTCCCTCTCCTCTGGCGAGTAAATCTGTCATTGCGAGCGAAGCGTGGCAATCTCAGCCCGTCCTTCTTTTTGCCTTTTCCTCTGCCATTTTGGTTTTTATCTTTTGGTCTTTGGTTTTTTTCTTGACACCTTGCCATTGCTATCATAATATAGTCATATAGGTACTAAATGGAGGGATGGTAACATGGCGCAACAAGGCTCGGTGGTAGTCCAGATTTCCCTGGGCTGGGCCAATGTCTTTGCCATCCGAGGCAAGCGCCCGGTGCTGGTTGACACCGGCTATCCCGGCAGCGCTCCAGCCATTATGGACAAACTGCACCAGAACGGCATCGACCCCGGCTGGCTCTCCCTCATCCTCATCACCCACGGCCATTCCGACCACTTTGGCAGCGCTGCCGAGATTAAGAAGCAGACCGGCGCGCCGATAGCCGTCCACAAGCTCGATGCTGAAGCCTTAATAAAAGGCCAGGACCCTTCGCTTAAGCCGACAGGCTTCATCGGCAGGATGTTCATGCCCCTGCTGGAACGTCGAGGCCCGGCCACAGCGCCTCCGCTGAAACCCGATATCATCATTGAAGGCGGGCTAGACCTCAGCAAATACGGCGTTGATGGCAAGGTAATCCACACGCCTGGTCACACTCCTGGTTCTCTATCTGTTATTCTGCCCAACGGCGAGTTCATCGTTGGCGACCTGGTCATGAGGGGAATGCTCCGCTTCTGGCAGCCGAACTACCCCCTGTTCGCCGATAATATGGCTCAGCTCAATAAAAGCCTCAATCTGGTACTTCGCCAGAAACCCACCAAAATCTACTGCACCCACGGCGGCCCCTTCGACCCCAAGTCCGTCCCGCGAAGGTTTTCCTAAATAGTGCTCCCTGACATCCAACGTGCATTGAACATTTCCCTAGAAGCTTCAATTGGTTCAGGCGCATCTTGACAAATCATTGAGCGTTGGTGTTAAACTAGCTAAAGTAGTAGAGTTAGCAGTATCAGTTGAAACGAAGGAGGACGGAACATGGCACTCAAGTTATCCCTTCAGGAAGCGAAAGAACGTGCTCTTGAGCTAATGCATCGAGGCCACCACTGAGGGCCGGGCGTCCTGCAAGTTATGTGGGAAGCCTATGAATTGGGTAATGAAGACCTGC
>JBGQAS010000136.1:0-5748 GCA_041494435.1 Anaerolineaceae bacterium
GACCCAATTGGTACCGCAGAATCTCTGGATCGAGACTGATTTTTCGAATGATGGGTAGAGGGTCAAAGATGCGCGGACGTTTGAATTTCGGGTTTTTACCCAATTTCGTCAATGCAGCTTTCAGGGCTTGTTTCGACATCAGCCGGAATGTGGTGAATTTTCCTCCGGTGATTGTGATCATCCCTTTTTCTTCATACAGCACATGCTCCCGGGAAACTTGAGATGGTTTATCGCTATCATCCGAGCGGATGGTTGGGCGCACACCGCCAAAGGTGGAAACAATATCTTCTTGGCTTGCATTGACCTCAGGGAAAAGGAAGTTGAGAGCTTCCAACAAGTAATCGATCTCAGCTTGGGAGGCAAAGGGCTCGTTGTATTTGTCATCGAGTTCTTTTGGGTGATCCAGATCTGTGGTGCCGATCATGCTCATCCCTTCCCAGGGGATGACGAACAGGGCGCGGTGGTCACGCGGATGAACGAGAGTGGCAGCTGTGGGCAGGGGCCAGCGTTTTTGAGAGAAGATCAGGTGGGACCCGCGCAATTTCCGGATGTGCGCATCTCCACCCAGTTGTCCCCGCAACTCATCCGACCAGGGGCCCGAAGCGTTGATGATCACCTTGGTTTTGACTTCAGCTGTTCGGTGCAAGGTGCCGGATGTATCCTGAAGGGCAACACCGCAGGCCATTCCATTCTTGTCACAAAGGATCTTTTCCACCCGGGCATAGCTGAGCGCGGTTCCTCCGTCCTGGACGGCTTCGCGAAGGATGCGCAGAACGATGCGACTATCGTCCATGGCAGCATCGAAATATTGAAAACCGCCCATCAACCCGTCAGAGCGGAGTCCAGGTATGGACTTCAGCATTCGCGCGGCGTTATATTCCCTATGCTCCCATTTACGGCCCAGGAGGTCATATATGACCACGCCCAGACGGAACTCTGCCATGGGAACTTTGAAGCTTTCGTAATCCGCCAGTAAGAAACCAAGCTTGGTGACCAGGTTAGGGGCCTCGCGCAGCATCCATTCGCGTTCTCGGACGGATTCGCGGGTGACTTTCATCTGTCCTTCGCTTAAGTATCGAAATCCTCCATGTACCAGCTTGGAAGATCGGCTGGAGGTGCCAAAGGTGAAATCATGTGCCTCAACAAGTAAAGTCTTGAGACCGATGGCAGTTGCTTGCCTAAGTACTCCGGCGCCGGTAATACCCCCTCCAATAACGATCAAGTCCCAGTTTTGATTTAGATTATTCCAGATCTCGTCGCGCCAACCTTTATGCCACATCAATGTACCTGCCTGTTTATTGATTTGTTCCAAAGTTCAAGACTTTCCCTCATGATCTTTTCTGTCAATCGGGCAGCCATTTCCGGGTCTGATTTTTTTATGGATTCCTGCAAGCCCGTGTACCAGGTCCTTGAATGGGCACGCGCTTCAGGAAGAGAAAAATAGAAATTTCCCATTTCGGAGTAGAGATTTTGAAAACCGTTGAGGATGAGTGTGAAAACGGAATTCTCCGAAGCGATGGTCAAAGTGTGATGAAGTTGCCAGTCGAAAACAGAGAAAGCTATGGGATCTTCGTCCAATGATGAAGTATTTTGAAGGAAGGTGGATATGCGGTTTGGGTCACGCTGGATAGCGAGCCGGGTATAGGCTGGAGCCATCAGGATGCGCACATAAAGCAGGTTGGGAACAAAGTCGGAAGGTAGATGATTTTGATGTTGAGCCATGGCAGCCAGCACTGCCAGGTTGCCCTCTTCGGAATACTTACGCACCCGGGTGGGTTTTCCCTGGCGGATCTCCAGCCAACCATCCCGAGCCAGTCGCTGCAGGGCTTCACGCAGGGTAGGGCGGGTGACTCCCAATTGTTCTGCCAGTTCCCGTTCGGCAGGAAGGAAACTATCCACGGGGAACGAGCCATCCAAGATGGCGGTAATAATTCGCCTTTCGGTGAGTTCAGCGGGTTTTTCGGGGGGAAGCCAGGAAGAATTTGTCATGGATAACTGGTAAGTGGTCTTACCAGTTAATAATATAACGAATAAATAAATAAATGCAATAGGGATACTTAATGGCTGGTCAAAAATCTAAAAGTGGTAATCTAAGGGTTCACCGTATTTTTTGTCTAGCTGATAAAATAACAATAAGTTTTATATGCCCTTTATTATCAAGCTGGGAGTTTTGAATTAAGTTCGCGAATATGGCCAAAAAACGATTAGCACTCAAAGTATCCATAGTGATCCCCGTATATAACGAAGACCAATTTCTGGCTGAGTTGGTACACTAATGGTTGTGACTCTGGTTTTTTGGGTTTATATCTTCTCATTGTCTTCAGTTTATGGTTGGCAAGTTTCTTTTGGCTTAGGCAAGCTTTTTGGAGGAAAACAACCGAGCATTTGGATTCAGTGGTTACTGGGAATTGTCGTCATCACCACTATTGCTACTTTTTTTAGCCTGATCATCCCCATAGGTTTAATGGCACATGTTTTAATCCTTATAGGCGGGATAGTCATTTTCATCTTGAATTTTATCAAAATAAAATCGGAAATAATTGCTAGTTTTTCTAAAGCAAAAGATTTTCACTGGTCCATGTGGATCTTAACCACGCTTTCCATCCTTACGACTTTGGTGATTGCAACCCGAACTCCAACAAATCCCGATTCCGGTCAATATCACGTACAAGCAATCCGTTGGATCGAAACTTTCCCCGTTGTTCCGGGCTTGGGAAATCTGTTAACTAGATATGCCTTCAATTCCAATTGGTTTATAACGAACGCAGTTTTCAGCCTGGCTTTCCTGGGTGGTCAATCATTTCATCTCGTTCCCAGCGTTCTTTTTCTTGTCGGATTGTTTTACTCCCTTTCAGGTGTTTTAGCTCTGCTAAAGAAGGATTACGGACTAGGCAGTATCTTTCGTTCTTTTTTGCTGCCGATCGCTTTTATCCTTCTCCCTTCGGAAGTATCTTCCCCCGGTACCGATCTTCCCATCACCATCATCACATGGATCGTCATTGGGGAAGCCATTGGAATGATCGAAGGGAAAGCAGAAAACAGCCGATTGATTTCCTCGATACTATGGATAATCTGTGTTTATTGTTTCACGGTAAAAATGTCTTCAGCAATCCTCGTTCTGGGAGCTCTTGTTCTTTTGCTTTTCCAGAAAGGAGAACACAAAACCCGTTATCTATTATGGAACTTGGCTTTTGCAAGCATCATCCTTTTTCCCTGGGTGATACGCAATGTGATAATTTCGGGTTATTTGATTTATCCCTTCCCAATGATTGACCTGTTCCACGTTGATTGGAAGATTCCCCTGGTGAATGCCTACTCAGATATGCACGCCATTCAAAATTCGGCAAAATCATTCAAAGGAAATATTTCTCATTCTGGCGCAGTTCCTTTTTTAGCATGGGTTCCCAACTGGTGGCGCGAGCGAACTTTGGTTCAGCATTTCATTCTAATTTCCGTGGCTATAGCTCCAATTCTGATGTTGGTGTTGTGGTTTGTAAAATCCAAGTACAAAATACAAAATATGGGTTATTCCAGTTTTCTTATAATTGGTTTTGCTTACTTTGGAACCCTGTTTTGGTTTATTAACGCCCCCGATTTGCGATTCGGTTATGGTTTTATCATGGCTGCATTTATACTTGTCTATGCCTCTGTCGCGCTAATCCTTGTTCGTTTTTTGGGATTTTTAGGGAAGATCATTCCTGCTGTTTTACTGGTCATCTTTTCTCTCTATGTGGGATATGTCCTTGTTCGATCGGTTGAATTTCGCACATTGAAAGAAAGGTTAGTATTGCCCGCGGATTACCCCCATCTGCCCAGCCAACCTTGTCAGATACGTAATGCAAAAGTCTTGTCTCCTGCCCCTGAGGCTTACTTTGAATGTTGGTATTGGCCTTTTCCATGTACTCCGCACTGTGAAGCTGGAATCGAAATGCGAAGTAACTCATTGCAAGATGGTTATCGCTGGCCATAATAAATTTGATAATGGATCCGGATTTGTAATATGGTTAAAAAAAGAAGCTCTCTAAAACTATCGGTGATCATCCCCGTATTTAACGAGGAGGCATTCCTGGCAGAATTAGTTCGTCGGGTTATCGTGACTGGTATTCCCCACGAAGTATTAATTATCAATGATGCTTCAACAGATCGAACTCCAAAAATTATTCAATCCATCCTCCGAAAGTACCCGACGGTAAAAAGTGTTACCTTACCTACAAATAAGGGAAAAGGGAATGCAATCCATCAAGGGATTGCAATGGCATCCGGCGATGTCATTCTTATTCAGGATGCAGACTTGGAATATGACCCTCAGGAATATCCTAAACTATTGAAACCAATCGAGGATGATCTTGCAGACGTAGTTTACGGCTCCCGTTTTCTGGGAGGAGCCCGACGACCAATATTGTATTGGAATATGGTGGCAAACAAAATCCTAACTTTTACCACCAATATTCTTTATAACAATATATTAAGCGACATGGAAACTGGATATAAGGTTTTTCGGACGAAATTGATCAAGGACATTCCCCTGCGCGCCAGGCGGTTTGACTTTGAGCCGGAATTCACAGCAAAAGTACTAAAAAGAAAATTACGAATTTACGAAGTTCCCATTGCTTTCAATCCCCGGGATTATTCGCAGGGGAAAAAAATAAAAATGTGGGATGCTGTAGTGGCATTGTGGACAATTATCAAATATCGGTTTGTGGATTAGCCATCCTTCCAACTAATTTTCCGTGCAATTTGTGCAGTTTTGATTTATGGAGATGCAAAGGATTGAACTCTGGAGTAGGATGAATAGAAAGTTGATATTTGAATTCAACGAAGAGGCTTTTCATTTTTCCAACCAAGTGATCATTTTTGAGATACGAAATGAAATTCGATAACCGGCAAAAACTAATCTTTGTTCTGCTGCTTCTAATTTCTTTAGGAGTGTTTGGTTTATATATTCCCCCTAATGCTGCAGGATCTCAAAACCTCGCCATGGTGCAAATGTTCCAGCCGGATGAAGCTGCTGTTTATCCTTATGTAATTAATATGATTGTGCCTGCGAGCAATTTTTACCAGGGATTGCACTCCTTCGTTTTTTATGGGTATTACTTTTACGGATTCCCGTATTTTGCAGCTTCGGCTGTTGTTTTGTTGCCATGGCGGCTTACCGGCAGCTTGGTGAATGTTTCAACTGACATGTTGCTCTTGCGGCAACTGATTAGTGTTCTACCCATGTTGGCAGCCTTGCTCCTTTTGGTTTTCATGCAAGATGGATTCCGAACGTACCGTTCGGTTGTTTTGTATATTTTTCTATTGAGTGTACCGGCGGTGGTTCAGAACAATCTGTGGTGGCATCCAGATGGAATTGTTTTTTTGCTGATCGTTTTAACCCTTTTTTTCCTAATGCGAGACAATTTGCGATTAGGGAAAAATTTCCTGCTCGCGGCGGTGATGTGCGGAATTGCTACCGCGACCAAGCTGGTTGGGCTTTATTTTTTTCTGGCTGTTGGATTAGTTCTAGCATTGAGTTTGGTCCAAAAAAGAGCTACCTGGAAAAGGGCTATTGGAATGGCCTTTGCTTTCCTTCTTGTCCTTGCTGCGACATTCCTTATCTCAAATCCTTTCCTGGTATCTTCCTGGGCACGAACATCTTATTTCGATATTTTCCACCAGCAAACCGCCCTTCTGTCGGAAGGTTACGCTGTGTATTATGGCAAAGGTCCAACGGCTGCGTGGCCATTGTTGCATGCTTCCTATGGGGAA